>JAITBC010000397.1 GCA_031283785.1 Tannerella sp.
GAAACGGTCGGAACTTTCTGTTTCATACCGGGCAAGGATACAACTTATGCCGTAATACATGATGGACAGTGGTTAAATGACGAACCGTACGGAGTTATACACCGTCTGGCGGGGAAAAAAAACAGCAGAGGAATCGCCGACGCATGTTTGCAGTGGTGTTTCGAACGGTGTAACAATATCAGAGTCGATACTCATCACGATAATATTGTCATGCAGAATATTTTAAGAAAACACGGATTTATACGATGCGGAATTATTTACGTCGGAAACGGAACTCCAAGAATAGCATTTCAAAGAACTGAAATCACGCTGTCAAAACGGAAAGAAAACCTCTGAAAACTGAAAAAACAAAAATAAGTTAGATAATGACATTCAAATCAAATAAAGATTACTATCTTTGCGACTTAAAAATATTCAAACATGAGGAAACTTGAAAGGTATAAGGAGTTGAAGTCCTGGAATAAAAGAAACTACAAATCAAAACGCAATTTTTATTTACCGGTAATTTGCGCCTGTCTGGCAGGTATCTGTAAATTATCGTCGGTACATGCAAATCCGATTGGGGAAAATGTCGGAGAAATTAAACCTTCTATTTTGTATTATGACAGCGCCCGGCAGATTGACAGACTGGAATTTCAGTTAGTCAATGGCAGCCGTATAAAAGACCGGAACGGAGCAGAATGGGAACTGTCCGTAAACTCCAGTCCCGTAGAAGGACAGCCGGATGCGCTGGATTATCAGTTAGTCTGGAGACTGCTGAAAGGAGAAGCGCAAAATGTAGCCGCAGGAGTTGATATCCTTTTCAGTCAGTGGACAGGCAGTGAATTTGTATTTGTTCCGGCGATTGTGTATGACGGTAACCGATTTGCCGTAAAAAGGATGAATTATCCACCTTTCTGGTACGACAAAAGCGAATGGCGTATCGACATGCCTACCACAACTACAGGTCTTCCGGCGTTGAACGAGGATTCGAAACACAGGATTGAAATCAATACCGGTAACGCCGCTACTCCGTTAATGGCTTTCCATTCGCCCGAAAAACAACAGGGATGGATATTATTGACTACACAAGGTAGCCGTTTCGGAAATCATGGCATGTATATCGAAGAGTTTCAGGAGCGGTCGGAAGCGAAATTTTCTCTGACAGCGCCCGACGTGCGGGAATTTGCTACAGTTGCATCCTCCGGCAGCAATAGTCCCTCCACTGTCGGCAAATGGGAAGCCGGCGACACGCTTGCAATCCGTTTTCGCCTTTATTCGTTCAAATCCAATGCAATCAAAGATATGATGAAACGGTTTTACGAAGTGCGGAAAGAACTCAATCCCTACGAACGGAAAGAAGTATTACCGTTCAGCGAAGCAGGCAAACTGCTCAGCAATCTTTTTCTGCACGACCGCTGGGACGAAAACATCAACATGTTCTGTTTGAGCAAACCCGGAAGCGGCACACAGTGGTGTTTTATCTGGCAGCTTGGCTGGGTAGGCGGCGGACAGTGCACGCTACCGCTGATGATGCAAGGTTCGGAAGAATTGCGCCGCAATGCAATTAAAAATCTGGACGTCATATTCTCGAAGTCTCAGGCTCCTTCCGGATTTTTCAACGCCTACGGCAATGGCGTCGAATTTACAGGTTTCGGTTACTACAATGCTCTGAAAAACAACGAAACGCTTGTACGTTCGCAGGGCGACTGGCTCTATATGGCTCAACGTCAATTTGAGGAAATGGAATCCAAGGGCGACAAAGTCCCGCCGCAGTGGAAATCGGGACTGCAAAAACAGGCGGATGCCTTTGTACGGCTCTGGAACAAGTACGGACAATTCGGGCAGTTTGTAGATGTTGTTACCGGCGATATATGTATAGGACGTTCAACCTCGGGAGCTATTGTGTGCGGCGGACTGGCGCTGGCTTCACAGACGTTCCGAATGCCGGAGTATCTAAAAGTAGCCGAAAATGCCGCCGAAAAATACTATAACGAATATGTCCTGAAAGGATACACTACCGGTGGACCCGGCGAAATTCTTTCGGCTCCCGACAGCGAATCGGCTTTCGGACTGTTCGAATCGTTCGTAACACTTTACGAAGTAACCGGAAATAAAAAATGGCTGGATTATGCATCGGATTTATTGCCTGTATGCGCAAGCTGGACAGTATCGTACGATTACCGGTTTCCCGAAAGTTCGATTATGGGCAAGCTGGACGCCCGTTCATACGGTTCGGTATGGGCAAGCGTATCGAACAAACACAGCGCTCCCGGAATATGCACCTGGTCTGGCGACTGTCTGCTGAAATATTTCCGTGCATCGAATGACAGGCGGGCAATCGAATTGCTTACGGATATCGCTCACGGAGTGCCGCAATATATCAGTCGCTCCGACCGTCCCATCGGAAAAATGCCTCCCGGAGGTATATGCGAACGGGTAAACTTAAGCAACTGGGAAGGAAAACGTTCTATTGGCGGGAATATTTTCGGCTCCTGCTCGTGGTGCGAAACAGCCGCATTATTAACCGTAACGCAGCTTCCCGGAATATATGCTCAGCCCGATGCGGGTTTTTATACGGTATTTGACAATATCAAGGTCGAATTGATTGATTCCGGAAACAAACTCTTACATTTACGATTGACCAATCCTACCGGATTTCCGGCAGATGTGAAAATATTTTCCGAATCATCGAAACAGGCTCGACAAACATCTTTCCGGATAAATTCGAAAAATGTGCAGACTGTCCATCTCGACCCGAACGAATCAAAAGAATTGAAATTGAAATAAACAGACTGTAAATGAAGATTTTATGACTGTACTTTCGTTATGAGACGTTTGTCGATACTGATTTTTATTCTGCTGTCTGCTACAATACTTCGAGGACAGGGAACAAAATATGTCACTGTTTCCGACATAGCCTACTATGCGGACACAATCCGCACAAAAGATGCTTACATTGCTCAACGGTGTGTTTTGGACATTTATTATCCCGAAAATACAAAAGGTTTTCTCACAGTGGTGTGGTTTCACGGCGGCGGATTGACCGGTGGCGAAAAACACATACCGAAAGAACTTAAAGAACAGGGAATTTGTGTTGTAGCGGTGAATTACCGGTTGTCGCCAAAAGTGTCGTGTCCCGCCTATCTCGAAGATGCAGCGGCAGCAACGGCATGGGTATTCAACCATATCGAAGAATACGGCGGCAATCCTGACGCGATAATACTCTCCGGTCATTCTGCCGGAGCGTATCTGTCGGGAATGACGGGATTAGACAAATGCAGGTTACAAGTTTACGGTATAGACGCCAATCGCATAGCAGGACTGTTCCTGCTGAGCGCTCAGACTATTACTCATTTCACGGTTCGCAGGGAAAGAAATATTCCCGACACGCAACCGGTGATTGACGAATATGCTCCGGTATTTCATGCGCGCGCCGATACACCTCCGATTTATCTGATGACCGGCGACCGCGAACTCGAAATGCTCGGACGGTATGAAGAAAACGCTTATTTGTGGCGTATGCTGAAATTAACAGGAAATCAGCAGACGGAACTGTATGAATTTGACGGATACGGACATGATATGTTAGCGCCTGCTTTTCCATTAATGATAAAGCTGTTGAAGAAAATCGCCAAATACAGCAAGTGATATAATATTCAATTATGCCCACTCTGTCGGAAACGTTTTCGGGGTGTATTCCAAACTGTCGGAAATACCTGTACGCCGTTTTTTTGATTAATCCGGTCAGGTTATTCCATTTTCCACTCGTGATAACAGGTTTTTAAATTGAGGAGTTCCCCTTTAATCATATACTGTACACGTTATGTTCACATACATAATGATAGTCTAAAATCATTATATTTTATCATAAAATCAAACTGCCCGTGCAAATTTTATCATTTTCTACTGTTAAATTTTCATAAAAAACAAGTCTTTTTGTATGTTTCGCAACATATTTTTTTATGTTTATAAATATTATTTTTTCGATAAAATATTAAGCTTTGTTATATAAATATCTTGTCTATCGTATTTTAACCAAAAATAGAGTGAAATTCGATACAACAAATATATTTAATCATTTACTTGGTAAAATGTTTGCTGATAATGTTTTTTATATAATTTTACGCCTTGATATATTGTAGTATTAATATATTTTTTGCATAAAAACGCCGTTTCGGAGATTGTCATGTAAGAAATTATTAATTTCCAATATAATTTTAATTATTAATTAATTTTTTTAACATGAATAAAGCAGAACTGATTGATGCGATTGCAAAAGAAGCATCGTTCACAAAGGCGGACGCGAGAAAATTTTTAAACGCGTTTTTAAATGTTACTTCGACATCTCTCATTAGCGGAGATAAGGTAGCATTGTTTGGTTTTGGAACTTTTTCCGTAGTTGAAAGAAGATCCAGAACAGGACGTAATCCTATCACAGGAGCCAGTATTAAAGTGCCGGCAAAAAAGGTCGTAAAATTTAAACCCGGCTCGGATTTGAGTGATAAGGTAAAATAGTCAGATTTTTGTTGAACGGGGTTGTTTCTTCGTAACAGCCCTGTTTTGGTGTACCGTAATGGTGGTGCAAGTTCGCTATAAAAGTGTTATGAAACAAATTGCTTGTAATATGTTATTAAACATTATGAAACAATTATTTATGTTTCAAAACAGGCAACTTATATTGACATACTTACTTAAATAGAAGAAAGAATAATGATTATTAACAAATAAAATTAATTTTGTGTATTTATTTTTTGACACGGAAACAACAGGTTTGCCCAAAAATTGGAAAGCGCCTGTAACAAATGTAGATAACTGGCCAAGATTGGTTCAGTTAGCATTCTTGACGTATGATAATTCGGGAGAAAAAATTGCCGCAGGCGACTTCATTATTAAACCAATCGGATTTGTTATTCCTTCCGATATTTCAAAAGTTCACGGCATTACAACCGAAAGAGCATT
>JAITBC010000053.1 GCA_031283785.1 Tannerella sp.
TTTCTGCCGAAGGAGGCGGTTCGACAATGCCCCATGCCTTGTTCGGTTTGTCGCCCATGACGAGCGTCAGTTTGCCGCCGGAACGGATATCGTCGTGACTGAACCACGGTTTGTTCCACGATTTACCGTTTAGCGTGGCTGACAGGATATACTTGTTGTCGGCAGAAGCGTTTACGGCTTCGATTTCGAAACAGGCGCCATTGCCCAAATCTATCCTGATGTGATTGAAGACAGGACTGCCGATATTGTACGTCGGCGAACCGGGCGTCACGGGATAAAATCCCATCTGGCTGAAAACGACAAAAGCCGACATTCCTCCTCCGTCCTCGTCGCCCGGGACGCCCATCAGGTCGTTCCGAAACCATTGTTCGAGCAGGTTGCGGATACGCTTCTGCGTCCGCCACGGCTGACCGGCATAATTGTAAAGATAAGGGATATGTAACGACGGTTCGTTTGCCATCGAAAACATGCCGACATTTCCCGTATGGTCGGGCAAGGTATTATAAAATTCCCATCGCGCCATGCCGTAAGGAGTGTTGTACATGTTTTCCAGCGCATCCATAAAAGCCTCATTGCCGCCGATCAATGCTATCAGGTCGGCAATGTTGTGCTGAACGTCCCAGCGATAAATGTATCCATTGTTTTCGTCGTAATAATCGCGTGCACCCGGTCCGCCCGATATGCGGTAGTCGATATTGGGGATGAAATTACCGTCTCGGTCTTTCGGATGAAAAAATCCTGTCGCCAGATTGAATACATTGCGAAAATTGTATGAACTGCGTAAGAAACGGGCTGCATCTTCATCCTTTCCCAGCGCTTTCGCAATACGCGAGAGACACCAGTGGTCGTACGACGTGCCGAGCGTGACAGCAATGGGCTGGCGTTTTTCCCACGAATGAACGCCGCGAACGGTCTCCGCCTCACCGGATTTTAATGCGGGGAAATATCCGTTTTCCTTGTAGAAGTTATCCAGCTCGCCGGCGGGGATGTCGTCAGACCAAGGGATAAGCGAACGTTCCTCGATAGACCCTCTGCACGCCTCGTAAGCCTTTTCTGTATCGAAGTCCAGCAATCCTTTGGCGCAGGCGTCCGCCACCATAGCCGCGCCGTGATTGGAATTCATGCCGCGCGAGTCGCCCGACACGCCGGGGAAAGTAGGCATCCAGTTGTTTTTCGACTGCTCTGCCATCAACACATACGAGCGTATGATGTCGCTTTCCGCCTTTCCGTCTATCAGCAGGCGAAGCGGATGCGCAGCACGGTAAGTATCCCAAATCCAGTCGTCGGTATAGAACGGGCGTCCTCCGTCGTCGTGCACCTTGTTATCGAAACCGCTGTAATATCGACCGTCTTCGCTGAGTATGACAGGACGCTCATACACACGGTAGAGAGATGTGTAGAAGACCGCCTTTTCGTTGTCTGTTCCGCCTTCGACACTGATTTTCCCGAGTGCGTCGTTCCATATCCGGCGTCCTTCGGAAGCCACCGTTTCGATGTCGTATCCGGCAATTTCGCGTGCGAGATTTTTTCTTGCCTGTTCCGTGCTGATGAACGAAACGCCGTACCGAAGCCCCAGCCTCGTCGTTCCTGCCGGATAAGCCAGCACAAGCGTATCGCCTGTAGCCGCGACGGTTTGCACAGGAGCCACGTCCGTTTCGGCATGAAAATAGATTTTTGTCTTCCTTCCGACGGGTTGAAATCCGCTGATAACGTGCCCTTCCGTTTTCAGTTCGCCGTTACGGCTTCCGAAAATCAGGCAAGGAGCGCTTTCCGCAGGAAATGTCAGGATATAGACGGCGCTTTGATGAGACGGCGCATAATCTGCATAGACGTCTATCTCGTCGAGATAAACGCCGTAGCGGTATGGCGTCGCTTTCTCGCGGTCGTAACCGAGCGACATAGCCGGCTGCACGAAAGGTTCGCTGCCGGAATGCAGATACGGCATGAAGTTGAGGGTCGAAGCGCTACGGTGATGCGTCACAATCATCGGCAATCCATTCAAACGGTTGCTCGTGAAATCCGTACGTACTGGGAAAATACGCATCATACTGTTCGGGAGAGATACCGTGGGGTACGTAGGCACCAGCATGTGACTGATATTGCCCATGTATGGATTTACATAGTCAACAGGTTCGCTGGCGATTGTGTTTTCCCGACTGTAAGACGTCGTCAGGAATACAGTTGCCATCAAGGCAAAAAAAATACTTCTTGTTTTCATTTGTGTATCATGTTATACTTTTAATTCGCAGATATTCAAAAAAGACTCCGACACAAAATGCTGCTAATATTAATAACAGTATTAACAAGCGCTTTACAGAGTCAAAATTTCACTTACCTTTACGCTGTTAAATAAAAAATTAAGACAATGAAATTTCGTAAGACAAAAGTACAAAAAATATCTAAAACAATTACTCCTTTTTTCGTATATATATTTCGCAAATCGAGAATTTGACAAACTCGGATTGAGGAAACTAATTGACAAACAGTTTGCTAACGGAGAGAAAACGGAGGTTGTTTTTATGAAGAAATATTTTAAACAGGGATAAAATATCTTCTTACGAGACGGAGAATATGTCGAAAATATACAGTACCATTTACTGATATCTTTGAAATCTGTTTCCCGGCAATCGGATACCAAGCGTCGATACGCTGTTTCGAGATATAAAGGAACTCAAGTTTGGCTCCGCCGATTTAAAAATTCCCACCTTTTTCATTCGAGAGAATTACACAGAATTAACAAACAGTTATTTTATGCAACCGAATAATATACAGTAAAATATGTGAAGACTGCCGAGCGTAAAATATGCTGTCTAATTTATTGAAAAACAAAAGAAACTGACTAATATTATGCAGATACTAAAAGTCTCGCAGGGACGAC
>JAITBC010000045.1 GCA_031283785.1 Tannerella sp.
CAGACGTGCGCCGTTCATGAGCGCCATGACATATTTTATCAGGCCCAGACGTCTTTCGCCGCACAGTTCCGCTTTCGCATTGCGGTACACAAGCTCGCAGGTAGGAGAGCCTTTTATTCCTAATTTATTTTCTATACGGCGTACGTTGACGCCTCCGTTTCTTTTGTCATAAATAAACATCGACAGGCCGCGTCCGTCTTTTGTTCCGTCTTCCGAACGGGCAAGCACAAGGTGAATATCGGAATCGCCGTTTGTGATAAATCTTTTAACGCCATTCAGACGCCAGCAGTTTCCCGCCTCGTCGAAGGTCGCCTTCAGCATCACCGATTGCAAGTCGCTGCCCGCATCCGGTTCGGTAAGGTCCATCGACATCGTTTCGCCGGCACATACGCGAGTAATATAGCGTTGATGCTGGTCTTCGTTGCCAAATTCGTAGAGTGTCTCGGCACAGTCCTGTAGCCCCCACAGACTCTCAAAGCCTGCGTCGGCACGCGACACCATATCGGCGGTCATTATATAAGGGACGATAGGGAAGTTAAGCCCGCCGTAACGACGGGGCATCGAGAGACCCATCAGTCCGGCTTTACGTACGGCGTCCAGGTTTTTCCGCGTCCCTTCGGCATAGGTGACACGTCCATTGGAAACCGCAGGGCCTTCATGGTCTACCTCTTCGGCGTTCGGAGCAATTATCTCGTCGCAAATTTCACCTATAACTTCGAGCGTTTTCTCATAATTTTCCATTGCATCTTCAAAATCTACCGGAGCATAGTCAAAGGCGTCCTTATCTCTGAAGTTGCGTTCTTTCAATTCCACAATACGACGCATCAGAGGGTGATGCAGGTGATGTTTTAGTGATGGAGTATCTGTATAAAAGTTTGACATGATTTTTTATTTACTGTTTTTCTTATAATATTTAATCATTTTCGGAATCACATCTTCTACCGTACCGGCTATCACATAATCGGCGATAGAATTAATCGGAGCGGCAGGGTCGTTATTGATTGAAATAATGATAGAACTTTCCTGCATACCGGCAATGTGCTGTATTTGTCCCGATATTCCGCATGCAATGTATAGTTTCGGCCTCACTGTCAGGCCGGTCTGTCCGATTTGGCGGTCATGGTCGCAAAATCCCGCGTCGACGGCGGCTCGCGATGCGCCTACTTCGGCGTTTAAAGTCTTTGCAAGGTCAAACAGGAGGTTGAAATTTTCCTTCGACCCGACGCCATATCCGCCGGAAACAATGATCGGTGCATTTTTCACATTATGTTTCGCTTTCTCAATATGACGGTCTATTACTTTTATCACGAAATCCGTATCGGAAACATATCCGTTTACATCATATTTAACGATTTCTCCGCGATAATTCTCATCGTAAATTTCTTTTTTCATAACCCCTTCGCGCACGGTTGCCATTTGCGGACGCTGTTCGGGGTTAATAATCGTTGCAACGATGTTCCCTCCGAAGGCAGGACGTATCTGGTAAAGCAGGTTTTCATATGTTTTTCCCTGCCGTTTGTCTTCATGCGAACCGATTTCGAGCGATGTACAGTCGGCTGTAAGTCCGCTCCTAAGCGCCGATGACACGCGCGGTCCGAGGTCGCGTCCGATGACGGTCGCTCCCATGAGGCATATCTGGGGTTTTTCTTCTTTAAAAAGATTTACCAGAATCGAAGTATGGGGAAGCGAGGTATACGGATAGAGCCTGTCGTCGTCAAAGACATGCAGTTTATCTACGCCATAAGGCATGGCCTGATTTTCAATGCCGTCGAGGTTGCTTCCCGCCGCAACGGCTTCCAGCCGGCAATTCAGTTGGTTGGCCAGCGAACGTCCTTTGGTAAGCAGTTCGAGGCTTACGTCGGCGATAACGCCGTCTTCTATTTCGCAATATACAAATAAATGATTCATTTCGTTTTGCAATGTTTTAATTTGTAATGATTATTGAACAGGCGCATCAGCCGATGGTATGATTCGTTATAAGTTCTACTATTAACGCCTCCACCTCGTTATCCGCGCCGGTTAGCGTTTTGCATTCCTTGGCCTGGAACACGATGTTCTGTATTGTTTTTACTTTTGTCGGGGAACCTGACAATCCGCATTGCTGCACATCGCCGTTCACATCGGCTACGCTCCATTCCACGATATTCAGGTACGGGCGCTTTTCATACAGATCCGCATAAGGCAGTTCGTTTCCGTTTTTTGTAAGCTCCGCTTTTTCCTGGCCGCCTAAAGCGCGTTTATATTTTTGAATCAGTTTGGCGTTGCGCGGACGGCATGGAGCGGCAGAACCGTTTACGGTTATAACAATCGGCAGCGGCCCCTCTACTATTTCCACACCACCGGAAATGCTGCGTTTTACGGTTATTTTATTATTTTCTATATTCAGGATTTCTTCGGCGTAAGTAATCTGCGATAATCCTGATTTTTCTGCAACCTGCGGCCCTACCTGCGCCGTATCGCCGTCGATTGCCTGGCGTCCGCCGATAATAAGGTCGAAGTCGCCAATTTTCCGGATAGCTGCCGACAATGCGTAGGAAGTCGCTAAAGTATCCGCTCCGGCAAAGGCGCGGTCTGTCAGGAGGTATCCGTTATCTGCACCACGGTATAATCCTTCGCGGATAATTTCGGCGGCACGTCCCGGCCCCATCGTAAGCAGGGTGACGGTTGTACCCGGAAAACGGTCTTTCAATCGCAAAGCCTGTTCAAGGGCGTTCAGATCTTCGGGGTTGAAGATGGCACGAAGGGCGGCACGATTTACGGTCCCATCTTCTTTCATGGCATCTTTCCCTACATTGCGAGTGTCCGGCACTTGTTTTGCCAATACAATAATTTTCAAAGACATTTATATCAATTTTTAATAGTGAATATGAATATTACAAAAATAAAAATGAACCGGCAAATAATCATTTGGTATTTCCATGTTCATTTTTATCGACCGCAAAAATAATGAATGATTTCGTATTATGAATAGCGTTGCGGATAAATTGCGCATGTTTTTTAATTGTGTGCAAAAAAAACGAACCGCCATTTTTGTCGCCTGATTATTGCAACAATTGGAGGTAAGTTGTTTAATAGTAATGCCTTAGTGCAAACGGGTTTGTGAGTTTTTGCGGAAGAGCTTTTCTTCGGCTGTTACCGTTCGATTTTGAAATAAAAGACGGCGGAGAGGCTAAGATTTTTTTTGACGTGTTTTTATTGTTTGTGAAAAATATATTACTTTTGCGGAGCGAATTTGAAGTGTTAATGATCTTTGTAGAAACATGGAATACCTAATCTCTTTCGGGGGATTGATTTTAACAATTTCGGGAGATTGATTAACAAGTTTCGCATTGATTGATTCCGGTCTGTGTATTTTTCGTCTGCCGTTTTTTTTCGTGTAAAAGTATTTGAG
>JAITBC010000056.1 GCA_031283785.1 Tannerella sp.
GGCAATAAAGTTATCATATCACAAATACCTCGTTAGCGATTTTTCCTACCACTTTGCGGAAGTCAGTGCTGTCTTTTTGGTTTAACGCACCAAGCATATTTCCGATGAGAAATTGCTTATTTACTTCATCACTGTGCGAAATTCTGAAATGCGCACCGCTGATGTTTTGTTCAAAAATGTCCACAGCATCAAAGTTTTTGATGTCACTTATCGCCTTTATCTGCTTGTCATTGTTAATAAAGCTTTCGTAAGATGCGTAGAAAATTCGTGCCGCCGCAAAAATATTGCCCATTGAATTTCTGCATTCAAGCGAATTTTCACCGCAGACATACGGCAGCGGCGGCGCGAGTAAATCGCCGAACACCGGCACAACATTTTTCTTTTGGCTTGCGATGTACCGCGCAAGCTTCACCGACAGCAGAGTTTTTCCGCTTGACGGACTGCCCCAGACGGACAAAATTTGATTTCGCCGTTTGTCTAATAAAGGCGATAAAATGCTGTCGTCATCGTCAATTTCAGCTTTTTCTTCGGGCGTTATTAAATCAAAGTTTACGTCAACTTCTTCATCACCGTCACGGCTGAAAAACTTAGACAAAATTCCTTGAGTCATTGAAGTTACTCCTTTTTTTCACAATATTTTTTATTCGGGAATTTCTGTTATATCCTCTAAATCGGGGAAATCTTCGTAATCAGCTACAGGACTTGTCGTTGAAGGTTCGCTTGATACAACTTTTTCGTTTGCTGCCGCCGATTCGAAAGTTTCAGAAGTTACCGCAGTTTTATCTGATTCATCGGGTTCTGCAGTTTCGTCAGTTTCAGCGAAAACTTTCTCCTGTTCGTCAAGGAATTTCTTTGCGGTATCATCGTTTCCGCGATAAACAAGCGAAATATGAACCCTCGTGTCAGCCTCCAATTGCGCTAAAATTGCGGACTGCCGTTCATTCGCAAGCACGGTTACCGCACTCGGCAGAAGTTTTTTCTCGTTGCCGCCCGCATCAGCCGTTGTTTTATTTTCGCCGAAATCATTGCTTACATCGTAGCCGTTTTGATTCGTGAACGCAATGACTTTCATATATTTCAGTTCGGGCGGCTGAATTTCAAAATCGCCGTGACTGCCTGTGTCAGGAGCGTAAATTGACACAATATCTCCCGCCTGTAACTTGCCCGATAATCCGTTCGCAAAGCCGTTTATCGTGATTGAGATAGCTTGTTTTTCGCCGTCAAGGCTGTACAGACAGTTGCTGTCGCTTGCAGGTGTTTCGCCGATTTTGATATTCATCACAATTTCATTTTTCACCACATCGTAAAGCGCAAATTTTCCGATTATATCAGACTTTTCCGACACAGTTCCGTCCATATTGTGTGCGCCTGTTTTAACAATTTCAATGTCGCTGTCCTCAATTTGTTTTCCCGCTGTAATGTCGTTTTTAAGCCGCGCGGCATCCGTCATTTTCTCCATTGCGGAATTAAAATGCGGCGCGATTACGAAACATATGACAAGCGAAATAACGATGCAGACACTGCCTAAAATCACACGATTTTTTAGTATATTCATTTTTAAATTCTCCTATTATTAGAATAATAAAGCAATCAAATATCCGAAAGTTATAAACGGCACAAACGGCAGTGTTTTGCTATTTTTCTTCGTGAATAGTTTTAAGAAAAAGCAAAACACTAACTGTGACGAACACGCAATAAACAGCATTGTTAAGCTGTTTGTCAGTCCTAATGAAACAGAAACAGCGGCGATAAGTTTAACATCACCGCCGCCTATTCCGTCAGTTACAACCGCGATTAAAAACACCGCAATTGCAATAAAAATTCCGCTCGGTTTTAAGCCGATGACCACGCCGATTAGCAATATCAAAATCCACGTTTTATTTGAAACTGTCCGTGTTTTAATATCAACAAAACTCGCGTAAATTAGTGCTAATCCGATTAGAATTTTGCCGTGCTTAACCGCGAAAGTTAAACATTTCCGTCACTTTTCTTGTTAAAGTCGGCAGAATTGTGTCGCCGAAAAGGGCGTACAAACCAGCCAAAAGTAGCGCACCGATTACGACAGCAATCAGAATTTTAAGTCCGCTGTCAACATAGTTTTCGCCTTTGTTATCGGTCAAAACCGATTTTACCTTGTTAAAGAAGTTTTTCATAATTTGTGTCCTTTCGTAGTAAAAAAGTTTAATTATTTGAATGTGCGATGCACGAATCAAAACAGTTAAAACGGATATTTGCCGCCGTCATCAATCGGCGAATCCCGCTCTATCATCGGAATTATTCCGTTTTCGTGAAGTTTGTTGTAGAGGAACAGAACGCCGGCGGGCAGCCAGTAGGTGTGTGTCGCCGTCTTTTCCTCGCTGATGTGGAATGTTTTCGATTTGGTGTAGCCGCAATCTTCGTATTCCGCGTACAAAACCCACGTTTTGCCTACGGGGTACTGGATTCGCATATCGTGCAAAAGTTCGTTAAATGCCCGCGCCGAGTAACCATAATCTTTCGCAATCTGCGTTATCGGAATCGCGCTTTTACTCTGCAAAATCAAATCATGGTAGTCCGCTTTTGGCTTCATAACGGCAATTTCTGACTTTAATTCTACGTTCTTCTCATGTTCTTTTTTCAGTTCGGTGAGCCGGTAAATCATTGTGTCGGGATTCTGAATAAGTTCCTCTATTTTTTCTTTCGTGACATACCCACCATGCCTACGAATTGACGGCAGTACCTCATGCGTAACGAACCTCATTAATTTATTTGCTTCCGGCTTATCAGAACGCAGTGCCACTTTGTAGAATCCTGCTTCGTTGACAAATACTGTGTTTTTTCTCAAACTTTCGATTGAATCGAAAGTTGCTTTTTCATCACAGTCAAGCCTGTTTGCGGTATCAGTTGTGTTACCGATTCCTAAAATAAAGCACACATCTTTTAAGGCAAACCAAGTTTCACCATCAATCACAACAGTCCTAACATTTTTGCTGTTGTAGTTAAAAATCATAATTTCGTTTTTCATAAATTTTTCTCCTTTATAATTGTTTTTGTTTTCAAAAATCTTCTCCGTAAATGTCCTCGGTAATTAACACTAAATTTGCAAATTTGTACACGCGCAGGTCACTCTCCGGCGATATTTCCGCTTCATCAAGCAAATCCTGCGGAATATACAAAATATCATCACCGCCACCGGCGGCATATGTCCCCTCACCGATATTAGCGAAAAATTCATAGTCGATTCCGCATAAATCGCGGAACAAACCGTCAAACGCGTCCTCGTAAAAATCGTTGAAGTCATAAACTACGACCACCGCAATTCTGCCGCAATCGCCGCAGACCGCAAGTTCGGTGTCAGCGCCGATATCCGCTTGGCTAAGCACATATCTCGGAATTTTGATTGTTTCGCAATCAGTAGATTTCTTCTCGTAAGCCTCTTTTTCGTTCTCGATTTCGATAGTAATTTTTACTGTCATAATTCACTCCAATTCTTCAGATTTATCAAAATCTGACAAGCATAATTGCCGATTATATCGGCTTTCCACACACTTTTCCATATCATAATTTGCGATTAGAATTTCCTTGAACACACTCCCTTTGTGCGAAATATTTCTCAGACTGTCAGCGCGTTCGTATGCGTAATAGTGCAGATTTTCGCTATTTTCAACACCGTACAATTCGCGAATAAAAGCACAATCACCATACGAAAGCATAAATTTGCCTTTAACATTTAGCAATGTATCGCGCAGTCTGATGTGGTCGCTCTCGCCGAAATTCACGGCATAGTGGCTTTCCGTGCCGAAGTACGGCGGGTCGCAATAAATCATCGCACTGTCACAATCGTATTGTTTTATCACATTTTCGAAGTCTTTGTTTTCGATGACCGTGTTTTGCAGGCGACCGCAGGCTTCCGCGATAATCGGAAATTTCGTCCGCATCGGCGACACTTTGCAACCATAACTTTTGCAGTTGTTTCCGTAACTCTGCCGCATTAAAGTGTAAAAATCCGCCGCACGTTTTACTTCACCAACTTCCGCTTTTTCTAATAAATCTGTTTTTGATTTTGTCAAATCAAAAAGCAGTCTTGAATTTATCACAAATTCAAGACTGCTCAATAATTCTTCTGTTTTATTCTGAACACAATAGTACAAATTCGCTATGTCGCTGTCATAATCGTTCAGAATTTCAAACTTGCCCTGCCGCTGTTCGGCGAAAAATATCCACCCCGCGCCGCCGAAAACTTCAACGTAAGTGTCGTACTCATCAGGCGGGTGAAATCGCGGCAGAATCACACTTCTTGATGATTTCTTGCCGCCTGTTCTGCTTGCGAAACTGTTCATTTACACCGCCTTTCTACGACATAGTCATACCACCGAATTCAATTTCTTCGCCGAGTCCCTGCCGAATTTCCTGACCGAACATGTTCACACATTCGCTAACTTCATCAGCAATTGCTTGAAAATCCGCTTTTGTAGGCTGGTACACATACCACTTGAGTGTACCATTATTTTCCCATAAATGCGGATACACGCCGTCACGAAAATTCGGATGATTAACCGATTTTTTGCCAAGTATATCTCTGAATCTGATTATGTTGCTGTCTACAATTCCCTCGTTTCTGTTGATTAAAGTCACCTTTACCGCATCATAATTGTCGGCGCAATCAGTAGCGCAAAAACAGATTTTCGCGCTGACATTGTCAGTAACTTTGCTGTAACAATCCCTGCCGGCAAACGAAAGACTTTGAATTTTTGTTTGTTCTAAAATGTTTTTTAATTCCGCTGTAAACTGATTCATACCTACCTCACATTCCCATATTCATTGACATTTCTTCGTCCATTTCTATGCCGTTGTCGCTTATTGTCTGCGACAAATTTCTGTGCAAAAATGCATCGAATTCCCGCTCGGTCATAATTTTGAAATCTGAATTGCTGCTCCAAGTGCTGACATAAAGCTCGCCG
>JAITBC010000077.1 GCA_031283785.1 Tannerella sp.
GTAGAACGTACCGAAAAGGATTTGAAATCGACATGGATACTTGTCGGTATCTGTTTTGCCGCCGTACTGACTTTCGTCATAACATATTTCATATTCAGGACAACGGTGTTGGTGGCGATTGTAGCATCTACCGTGATGATTGTTCTTGCGTTCTTTTTTGCCGCCGTTTCGGGATATTTGGTTGGTATCATCGGGTCGAGCAATAACCCGATCAGCGGGCTTACGCTGACGGCGCTTGTCGTTACGGCTCTTATTTTTATGGTTTTAGGCGTAGAAGGAACAAGCGGAGTCGCAGCTGTATTGGGAATCGCAGCGATTGTATTCGTAGCCGCAGCTGTTGGCGGCGAAATGTTTCAGGATTTGAAAGCCGGTCATATACTCGGCGGTACTCCATGGAAAATGCAGGCCGGCGATATAATCGGAGTCGTCCTGTCAAGTGTTGTGATGTTCGGCGTGTTGATACTGTTAAATCAGGGCGATATCAATATGGGAGGTACAGGTTTCGGCAGCAAGGAATTACCGGCGCCGCAGGCCGGATTGATGGCAACTCTGTCGCAGGGAATTGTCGGCGGCGAAATGACATGGATACTGATTATCGCAGGTATGGTCTTGGGATTTGCATTCATACTTATGGGTCTTAAAAGTCCGATGCTTATATTCGTCGGAATGTATTTGCCTTTCGGAACGGTATGCGCTATTTTTGTCGGCGGATTAATAAAAGGTATCCTCGACCTGTACACGGCACGCAGGCAATACAACGAAAAACAATTGGCGTCGGTCGAAAATACAGGCGTCCTGATGGCTTCGGGATTGATTGCCGGCGAGGCTTTGATGGGGCTGATTATAGCAATATTCGCTGTATTCAATATCTTTTTCAAAGATATGCTGCCAATCGAAAACCCATCATATCTAATTGGTCTGCTGATTATTTTTGCCGTAGGATATTTCCTTGTAACAATACCATTGCGGAAAAAACAATTTTAATGTGCAAATGGGAAAATGTGTGATTAATGAATTAATATTTTGAAATGGGGGTAAGTGGACAAAACCGCTCAAATTTAGCCTGCTTTTTGTCTATTACGCCAAAAATACAGAAAATATTTTTTCAATTCACTAAAAATTAGCGCTTTTGTGCATTCTTAGCAAGAAAAAAAGGGCGCATGTTTTGAACCTCAAAACATACGCCCTTATCTTATAATATCAATGGACATTTTGAGTTTATTTTTTTGTCAATTTTGTATTTCACTGTTTTTTAATCCTTTTTTAACTAACCTTTCTTTTCTGAATTGCTGAAAATTGGAAATAAATCTTTATTTATACATAGCGTCTCAAAAAATACTTAGCTCACCTTATCGTACAGTATCAGTTTGGCATGATTTTTGTATAATAACATCGGATTTTTAATTTTTTATGCATAAGATGGTTGATGTTAAATATGAATGCAGACAGCGAAAGCATATTCGTCTGGTAAGTTTGTTTTGTCTGTTGATTTTGTTTTTTTCGTGCTGTAAAAAGGATGAAAAACCTTCGCTAAAAACAAGAACCGTTATCGTTTACATGATTGGCGATAATAATTTGGACTCTAATGTTGAATCTGATATCAACGAAATGGAACGCGGATGGAAAGACAGTTTCGACGGAGACTTGATTGTTTATGTCGATCAAACGAGAGTATCTCCATATATACTGAAAATATCTTCCGACCGAACACACTCTGTTGTTTCCAAAGAGGTAATGAAATATTCGGACCAAAATTCAAGTTCACAGGAGGTCATGGAACAAGTGCTTTCGGATATAAAAAGTATGTATCCGGCGAAATCATACGGGTTGATACTTTGGTCTCATGCCAACGGCTGGTTTCCAGCCTCGTCTTCAAACGTGACAAGGTCGTTCGGAGACGACAAAGGGAAATCCATGAATATATCGGAACTTGCCAAGTTGACAGGTAAATACGACTTTTGGATTTTCGACGCATGTGATATGATGGGCGTTGAAACGGCATACGAACTGAAACATAATGCCGATTATATCGTAGCTTCGGTTACCGAAGTTCTGGCGAACGGCTTTCCTTACGACGATATTTTGGAGTATCTGTTTATGGAAAATGCCGATCTTGTTTCGGTATGCCAGAAGTTTATGAAATTATACAGGTCTTACTCCGATATCGAAATGCAGACGGCGGCGCTGTCAGTGGTAAAAACCGGAAACTTGGATAATGTCGCCGCCACATCAAAGGAGCTGATTCAAAAATACGGAAATAATATTGCAAATATCGACGTGTCGCAAATCCAAAAGTATGATTCGGAGGAAACTACACTGCTTTTCGACTTTCTGGATTTTATGGAAAATATCGCCGAAAACGATCCCGCCTTGCAAATGCTACGTAATCAACTGTCTGCTGCCGTGATATTCGAAGACCATACCCCGTCTATACTGAATGAGTTCGAGATAAAGAGAAGTTGCGGGCTGAGTTGTTACATTTTGGGGCAGAACAGAGGTCTTGATAATGCATACAAAACTACGTCGTGGTATAAAGCGGCCTATTAATTACGATCTCATGTTACGATCTGAAAATTATGGAAAAAGATATAGTCAGAATATCAAACATGAAAAATTTTCAGTGAACTTGTTTTCACATATAATCCATTGTAATAAAATGATATATCAGTATTTACGACTGATTCGAAAAAAAAGTCCAAGTAAATTTGGGTTATATAATAAATATACGCTACCTTTGCATTAATTTTAAAGAAATACCGTTATGAGAAGGTATTTGAATTTGAAAAATAAATTGAAGAAGTTTTAATATACATAATTTTAATAACTGAAAAAACAAATTAGCATGTATAAGACAACATTAGCATTTATGATGAAATACGCTGTTGCAATCGGTATCGTAATTCTGTTTGCATCCTGCGAAAAGCAGGCGACTGTCCGGGAGGAATCTTTGGAACTAACTACCTATCCGTTCGGCGACCCTGACCCTGTTTCCCGTCCGGAAAACGCTTTTTATCCGTACTTTAAATTCGACGGCTATGCGCATCAGGGGCAGCCTCAAACATGGAATACGGTCGTGCTCGAAAACGACTATATCCGTGTAACCGTTATCCCGTCTATCGGAGGTAAGATATGGGGGGCGATGGAGAAAAGTTCCGGCAAGGAATTCATTTATTTCAACCATGCGGTCAAGTTTCGCAATATTGCCATGCGAGGTCCCTGGACTTCGGGCGGGATAGAACTCAACTTCGGCATCATTGGTCATGCACCAACTACAGCATCGCCGGTCGATTACCACACGCGCAAAAACGACGACGGCAGCGTCAGTTGCTTTGTTTCGGCTTTCGACATGATTACGCGGACATGGTGGCAGGTAGAAATCAACCTCCAGCCGGACAAGGCATTTTTCACTACATCTGTCACGTGGCGAAATACTACGCCGTTTCCGCGTCCGTATTATCAATGGATGAATGCCGGATATCGTGCTGCGGACGATTTGACTTTTATTTTTCCAGGACAATATTATATCGGTCACGGAGGCGACGTAAATTCCTGGCATTTCGACGAAAAAGGGAGAGATTTGTCACGCTATGCCGCGCACGCCTTCGGTGGAGCCAAGTCTATGCATGTGCTGGGTAACTATAATGATTTTTATGGAGCTTACTATGAAAATGACAGGTTTGGTTCAGTGCATTATTCACCGATCAGCAATAAATTAGGTATGAAAATCTTTTTGTGGGGTCTGTCCCGTTCGGGTATGATATGGGAAGACCTGCTGACCGATACCGACGGGCAGTATGTCGAACTGCAATCCGGACGGCTCTATAATCAAGCGGTGACAGAAAGCAATTACACGCCTTTCAAGCAGTATGCTTTCGAACCGCATGCAACCGACACCTGGAAAGAATACTGGTATCCGGTGAAGGAAACAGGGGGAATGGTAAAGGCTAACGACATGGGAGCGTTCAATGTAAGCCTGTCGAGCGACAGTGTAACCTTTGCTTTTTCGCCTGTGCAGCGTATCGACGACGAACTTGTGGCGTGGGCAGGAGAACGGGAGATTTTTCGCGAACGTCTGTCGTTAAATGTTTTGCAGACCTGGCAGAAAACAATTGCGCTCAATGGCGCTGACGGACTGCTGAAAGTCGCCATAGGTAACAACCGTCTGGTTTATTCCGAAAATCCTGCCGATAATCGGCTTGCACGTCCTGTGACAGCTCCTCCCGATTTCAAATATAATTCGGCATACGGTCTTTATCTACTGGGACAGCAGAAAATGAACGAAAACAGTTATGACGAAGCCATAGACTTGCTTAAACAATCGCTGTCAATGGAGCCGTATGCCATCCATGCGCTACGTGAACTCGGTTTGATATATTGTTGGCGTGGACAGTTTGCCGAGGCGGATTCCTGTGCTCGTGTTATCCTGTCCATCAATACTTACGATGCTGACGGTAACTTTTTGTCCGGTTTGGCAAACAGCAAAATGGACAACAGTATTGACGCCATCGACGGATTCAGGACGGCAGCCATTTCGCCTGCTCTGCGCGCTGCTGCATACATCTGTCTTGCAAAAGAATCGGCGAAACAGCAGCAATGGTCGCAGATGCTGCAATACGTCGAACAAAGTATTGCCGCCGGAAGCAATCATGGCGAAGCGTGGCAGTTACAGGCTGTCGCTCTGCGCAAAGCCGGCAGAAGCAGGGAAGCGGGTACGGTAATCGCTCGTATCGAGCAGGATGAACCGCTGAATCATTATGCGCGTTTCGAAAAATATTTGCTTACAGGGTCGGATAAAGACATGAAAAGTTTCCGAGAATACATTCGTTGCGAGCTGCCTGATGAGACTTTTATGGAAATGGCAGGATGGTACGAGAGTATGAACTGTCGCGACGAGGCGCTGGCCTTATATGCCTTTGCACAGGACTATCCGACGGCGCTTTACCGTAGCGCATATCTGCTGTATAAACAGAATGACGAACGGTATGCCGAATTGCTGCAACATGCAGAGTCATTGCCTGTGCGGATGGTCTTTCCTTTCCGCTCCGAAACTGTTCCGGCGCTCGAATTGGCTGTCGCCCATTCGGACAAATGGGTGAACAAATATTATCTTGCAACGCTGTACACCTTTTTGAGAGAAAAAGAAAAAGCAGCCGTTCTGTGGGAACAGTGCGGCGACACGCCCGACGACGCAGTTTTCTATCAGGCGCGCGCTCAGTATCGCACGGGCGAAGAACGGTTGAAAGATTTGCTCCACGCCGAACGTCTGGAAAAATCGTGGCGAACCGGGCTGGCTCTGGCGCGTTATTTTCAGGAAAAGAATCAATATGATGTAATGTATGAAATAGCAAAGAAATACATAACAGATTTTCCGGACAATTATATGCTGGGATTGAAATATTCGGCGGCAATGCTTGCTCAGAAAAAGTATCGTGAGTGTACCGAATTTTTATCCCGGTTAAAAGTGTTACCAAACGAAGGAGCGTATGAAGGTCGGGTAGTATATCGGAAAGCGTGGTTATTCTGCGCTCTCGAAAACGTGAAAACGGGCGACTTCAAGGCAGCGCTCGCCGACGTGGAAGAGTCGAAGTTATGGCCTGAAAGCCTTGGCGTGGGCAAACCTTACGATGAAAATATTGATTTAAGCGTAGAAAATTTTATTACGGCATACTGCGACGCCAAACTGAACGGTACGAAACTGCCGCAATTCAATTCGACGCCAGCTTCTGCTACAGATGAGGTAATACAGGAAGCGATTCGAATATGCCGGTGATTTTCGTTGGTATTCGTAATTGAAAAAATAATGATGAACCTGATTGCAGCAATTGGCGTATACTGTTTTTTCGAAAAAAAGCCTGCAATCAAAATACTTGGCGGGCTCGCCGGACAGGCAGCTTTGCAGTAAGACCTGTCGCACAAATATTATCTAAATGCTAACTGATGACTGTGCCGTTTTCAGAACAGGAAACTGGGGGCTGCTTTTTTCGTTCAAAAATTGAGGCTTATCCAAAACTCAGGTTATTAAAATTACGCTATGCACAGTAGATTTGTTATATAAGCCTTAAATTCGCAAAGATTTTTGCAATAAATTGATATGTACCGAAGTATAACAAATATTTTTCACCTGTTTAGGCGAAAAAATATGATTGTAAAACATCAGAGTTCCTGACCCGTGGGAAACAGTGTGTCCTCAAAATGTAAAATCATTTTTATGGAATCATTTTACAACAGGGAGAATTTCAAAACCAATCCTGAAGCAGGGAACACAGTT
>JAITBC010000076.1 GCA_031283785.1 Tannerella sp.
GTGATTCCCTGTTCGGTAAATCCCTTGTCGGCAACCCAGAGTTCGATGCGTTTTTCGAGCAGGGTAAAAATGTCGTCGCCGGCGGCTTTAATATCGTTGCAGGGTTGTTCTGTTTCGGGCGTTTCATTTGAGAAACTCGATTTTTTTCCATTTTTGTGAGTACAAAAACAATAATTTTTCGTTTTTCTATGAGAAACAAAACAAACCATAATAAACATACTTATTTGATTTAATTTATAATAACCCAAAAAAACGACGAATTATGAGAGTTATCGGATTACCCCCCCCCCCCCCCCACCGGAGGGCAAGAAAAGGTCTGAGAATGCACGGAAAGCCCTTAAAATCGCAAAAACTACTTTCCTGTTTTTCCTGATCAGTTTGCAAATTTCTTTTGCAGGATTGACCTACAGTCAGAGTGCAAAACTGACTTTAAACATGGAAAACAAAACGCTGAAAGAAGTCTTCCGAGAGATTGAGCAAAACAGCGAGTTCATTTTTTTTTACAATGACAAGGTAATTGATTTATCCCGCAAAGTAAACATTTCCGTAAAAGATGCGGATATCTATGAGATACTGGATATCCTCAAGGAAAGTGATACGGAATATAAAATTGACGACCGTCAAATAATCCTTTATTCATCAAGGGAAAAGGAGAAGGAAAAGGAGAAGATTGAGCCTCAGTCTCCCCAGCAGTCGGATAATAATATAGCAACCGGACATATTGTCGACAAAGACGGTGAGATGCTACCCGGCGTCGCCGTCACGGTTGTCGGTAGCGCGCGGGGTGTTATTACCGACGAAAACGGTTTTTTTGAGATAAGAAATGTCGCTGCCGGCACGAAACTGAGCGCTTCCTATATTGGTATGCAAACCAAAGAATTCACTTACGAAGGAAAACCCAATATAATCATTGTAATGGAAGAAAATGTGAATGAACTGGAAGAAGTAACAGTTGTGGCGTTCGGCAAGCAAAAGAAGGAAAGTGTGATTTCGTCTATCTCCACCGTCAATATCAAAGATCTGAAAATACCTGCCAGTAACCTTACCACAGCGCTTTCCGGACGCATAGCCGGTATGGTGTCATATCAGCGAAGCGGCGAGCCGGGACAGGACGACGCAAACTTTTTCGTACGTGGCGTCACGTCGCTTACTTATGCCAGAGGACCACTGATTCTGATCGACGGCGTAGAAATGTCAAGTTCGGACCTGGCACGCTTACAACCCGACGACATCGCCAGTTTCTCCATCATGAAAGATGCTACCGCTACCGCCTTATACGGTGCGCGCGGTGCAAACGGCGTCATCCTGGTGACTACCCGGGAAGGGCGCGAAGGAAGCGCCACCGTTTCGGTCAGGATAGAGAGTTCGCTTTCATCGCCTACACAAAAAGTGAAATTTGCCGACCCGATCACATATATGCAGATGTTCAATGAAGCCGTGCTGACGCGCGACAAAATGGGGCGTATCCCTTATCCGCAGTCAAAAATCGACAATACCATGAATCCCGACCGGAATCAGTATATCTATCCTGCCAACGACTGGTACAGTATGCTGTTTAACGATGAGACGGTCAACTATCGAACCAACTTTAACGTCAGCGGCGGCGGCAAGGTAGCCCGTTACTATATTGCCGCCACCTATAACCAGGACAACGGCGTGCTGAAGGTGGACAGGAAAAATAACTTCAACAACAATATCGACCTCCGTCGCTATCTGTTACGCAGCAACGTAAATATCAACGTAACCAAAACGACGGAGGCTGTTGTGCGTTTGCACGGCGCTTTCGATGATTATCAAGGCCCGATCGACGGCGGGTCGACCCTCTATCAGAAAGTGATGCGTTCCGATCCCGTCCGTTTCCCTGCATATTACGCTCCGGACGAAGCCAATCAATATACGCAGCATATCCTTTTCGGCAATGACGAAGCAACTGCAGATTTCATCAATCCATACGCAGATATGGTAAAAGGATACAGGGAATATACCAAATCGTTGATGATGGCGCAATTTGAGGCAAAGCAGAAATTGGACTTCCTTGTAAACGGGTTGTCCGTGCGGGGACTGTTCAGTACAAACCGTTATTCCTATTTCGACGTCAACCGAAGCTACAACCCGTTCTATTACAATACAGGCGGTTACGACAAATATACGGATATCTACCAATTAGTGGCGTTGAATCCTAACAGCGGGACCGAATATCTCGGCTATTCGGAAGGGAGCAAAGAGGTGCAAACGACCACTTATATGGAAGCGGCTATCAACTACGACCAAACTTTCGATGACGAACATGCCGTAAGCGGTATGCTGGTCTTCACGCGGCGCAATACGCTCGAAGCAAACGCAGGAAGCCTCCAGCTGTCATTGCCTTCAAGAAACCAGGGGCTTTCGGGCAGGACTACCTATGCGTACGACAACCGGTATTTTACGGAATTTAACTTCGGTTACAACGGTTCCGAACGTTTTGCCAAACGCTATCGCTACGGTTTCTTCCCCTCTTTTGGGCTTGGATGGATTCTTTCAAATGAAGCTTTCTGGAATGACAACATCAGACGGACCGTATCCAAACTGAAACTGAAAGGCACTTACGGACTGGTCGGCAACGACGCTATCGGAGACAGTGACGACCGCTTCTTCTATCTTTCCGACGTGAACATGGACGATTCGGGCAGGGGTTATACCTTCGGCTCCGAATTTAATTATTACCGTAACGGCGTCGCTATCCGCCGGTACGAAAATGACAGGATCACCTGGGAGACGGCGCGGAAAATGAATCTTGGAATAGAACTCGGTTTGCTCGATAAGATCGAAATCGTCGCCGATTATTACACCGAACACCGTTCCGGCCTCCTGTTGAGTCGCAGCGATGTGCCGGCCACCATGGGACTTTCAGCAACGCCACAGGCAAACCTGGGGAAAGCCAACGGACAGGGCGTCGACCTCTCCGTTGATTACCAGCACAATATTTCCAAAGACCTTTGGCTTACAGGACGGGCTAATTTCACTTATGCCACAACCGAATATACCGAATACGAAGAAGTGGACAATACACTCACGCCGTGGCTGTCGAGAATAGGCCAGCCGGTATCGCAGCAATGGGGATACGTGGCGGAACGCCTTTTTGTAGACGACCTGGAAGTGGCCAATTCGCCGGTGCAGAACATCGGAACGGATGCTTATGGCGGCGGAGACATCAAATACCGCGATATCAACGGCGACGATAAAATTACTTCTTTAGACAGAGTTCCCATCGGATTCCCGACCGAGCCGCAGATCATCTACGGTTTCGGACTGTCGGCCGGTTATAAAGATTTCGACCTGTCGTTCTTTTTTCAGGGGCTGGCTCAGGAATCTTTCTGGATTAATACGGCCATATCTTCCAGTAATCCGTCGACCGTTCCCTTTATTGATACGGATAATAATGGCAGTATACGATCGCAGAATGCGCTGCTGCAGGCGTATGCCGACAGTCACTGGAACGAAAACAACAAAAATATTTACGCACTGTTCCCCAGATTTTCCGATAAAATGGTCAGCAATAATTATGCTGAAAGGAGCACCTGGTTCATGCGAGACGGTTCTTTTATACGACTGAAATCGGCTGAATTAGGTTATTCTGTTCCACAGCATATCATCCGGCGTCTGAGCATGACTAATTTTCGCATCTATGCAAGTGGAACAAACCTGCTAACCTTCAGTAAATTTAAACTGTGGGATCCGGAAATGGCCGGTAACGGCTTGGGGTATCCCATACAAAGAGTTATTAATCTCGGCATTCAAGTATCATTTTAAAAAAGAAAACTCATGAAAAAGATAGTATATTTATTGATTGCATGCACGCTGTGTGCATGTGATGATTATCTGGATATTGTACCCGACAATGTGGCGACGATTGATTATGCTTTCCGCAACAGGTTTGGAGCGGAAAAATATTTGTTTACCTGTTATACCTTTATGCCCAACATCGGCCATCCTGCCGGCGACCCGGCTATTATGGGCGGCGACGATATATGGTCGCATGAAGATATGAATTATTATGGGAACACGGGAAATTTCAATGCGTTCCATATTAAACAGGGTTTTCAAAATTCCGACAATCCGCTGTTGAATTTCTGGAATGGCACACTCAACGGCAGAGCGCTGTTTCGAGCGTTGCGCGACTGCAATATCTTTCTGGAAAACATCGACAAGGTAGGCCCCGACCTGAGTTCAAGCGACAGGATAAGATGGAAGGCGGAAGTTAAATTCCTGAAAGCATATTACCATTATTATCTGTTACGCATGTACGGCCCCATTCCTTTAGTCAAGGAAAATCTTCCCGTGGCGGCAGGCATTAACGATGTGCGTATTTACCGTGATCCTTTTGACGAATGTGTGGATTACACAGTCGAACTCCTGGACGAAGCTGCCCGTGACCTGCCTCCTTCCATCCTGGATATGACGGTGGAGATGGGCAGGATCACACGCGCCATAGCGCTGTCGGTGAAAGCCGAATTACTGGTGATGGCGGCAAGTCCCCTGTTTAACGGCAATCCCGACTTTGCCGACATGACGGATAACCGGAATATACGGTTATTCGAACGGGAAGAAGACCCTCAAAAATGGCACAGGGCGGCCGCAGCATGCAAAGAAGCCGTCGAACTCTGCGAATCGGAAGGTATCAGGTTATATGAATTTTCAGGCATGTTTTATGACCTCTCCGATACGACTAAACGTATCATGTCGTGCCGTCATGTTTTCATGGACAGGTGGAACATTGAAATAATATGGGGGTCTTCGCGCACAGCCAATGCCAACGATCATCAGTACACCCATCTCCCGTTTTTCACCACCGTTGAAGCAGGAGCTGCACAGGGACGCCCCATTATCAGCCCCACGCTCCGGATGGCCGAACTGTTTTATTCTAATAACGGCGTTCCTATCAATGAAGATGTGCAGTATGACTACGATAACCGGTACAGGACGGCGATTGCTCCTGAAGACCACAAATACTACATACAACCCGGCTTTGAAACAGCCATCCTGAATATGAACCGCGAACCGCGATTCTATGCCGCTCTTGGCTTCGACGGCGGCGTATGGTTTGGGAACGGGCGTTACAAAGACATCGGCAAAGGATCGGCTAACGAAACCTCCTGGATCATGGCCATGAAAAGGGGAGAAGCTTCCGGGAACTATTCGGGATTACGTTATTCCATCACCGGATACTGGTCTAAAAAAGGCAGTCACTTTGAATCACTGCGCTCCAATGAAGGCCGGACGCTCACCATGATAAGCACAAGCTATCCCATTATCCGGCTGGCCGATCTTTACCTGCTGTATGCGGAAGCGCTGAACGAGAGCCTCGACGCGCCCGGCGAAGAAGTGTATCATTACATCGACAGGGTAAGGAAACGCGCAGGGCTGGAAGGCGTGACAGAGAGTTGGGGAAAGTTTTCACGGCTAAAAAATAAGCCTTCCACCAAAGACGGCATGAGGGAGATCATCCGGCAGGAACGGATGATCGAACTGGCTTTCGAAGGAAAACGTTTTTGGGATATCAGGAGATGGAAAACCGCTTTCGAACTGTTGAACCAGCCCGTCAGAGGGTGGAATATCATGGGTTCGACAACAGATGAATATTATAACGTAGTAACGGTCGAAGTCCCGACTTTCACCACAAAAGAATACCTGTGGCCTGTCAGGGATCTGGAATTGAGGACAAATGAAAATCTGATCCAGAATCCCGGATGGTAAAAACGATTTGAAAAATTAAACAAACAAAAATGATACGAATATGAAAAGTTTATTTTTAACAGGAAACTCCATGGTAATCGCTGCAATGACGTTGTTGCTGTGCATTGCCTGTTCGGAAGAGTTTACCGGACAGTTCCCGACAGACGACACGCCCCCTTCTCCGGTAACGGTAATCCCCGGCAGTACAGTCAATTTTCCCGGAGGCGCTACGATAACCTATCAGTTGCCGGATGAAACGGATTTGTTGTATGTAAAAGCCGTCTATACATTACCTGACGGAACACGGCAGGAAGTCAAAGCATCTTCGTTTTCCAACAGCCTTACCGTGAAAGGCTTCGGAAGGGGAATGTCTACAAAAGTACAGTTAATATCCGTCGACAGGAGCCGGAATGAATCCCGGCCGGCAGAAGTAGAGATTCACCCCGAAGATTCACCTATTTACGATATATTTTCGTCGATAGAAGTAAACGAAAGCTGGGGCGGATTCCTCCTGCAATGGGATAACCCGATGAAGGAAGACATTGTTTTGTCAGTGTTCAGGAAAAATAAAGACGGCGTTTTTGAAAATATCGAAAACTTCTATTCTTCGGCAGCAACGGTTTTGCAGTCCGTTCGCGGACAGGATTCGGTCAGAACGGACTTTGCCGTTAGCGTGCGTGATTCCTACAACAATTTCACCGACACCCTGACCGTGAGCATAAAACCCTGGTATGAAACCATGCTGGACAGGAGCAGGTTTATTGCCATACCCAAATCGGCCAAATTCACCGTCAGCCAATACGGGACCTCCAATATGAACATTTTGTGGGACGGCGTTGTGGAGAATGTCCCAAGCGAGGGATTATACTATTTCAACACAGGCACGTACCAGCCTTATTTCTCCATCAACCTGGGGGTAAGGGCTAAACTGTCGCGATTCCGCTACTGGAGCCGTTCCGACTATTATTTCCGGCTTCACAGCGCCAAGGAGATTCAGTTATATGGAACGAATGACCCTGTGGTGGGTAACAACCCCGAATCGGAAGACTCGGAATGGATACTGCTTAACCCCGAAGTATTCGTGTCCGTACGCCCGTCGGGATTGAGCACATCCGTCCCTGCCACCGACGAAGATTATGCGTATGCCCTGGAAGGCGAAGAATGGGAAATACCTCTGGATGCGCCGGCCGTACAGTATGTACGCTTCAAACAGTTATCAAGCTGGACGGGGACAATGGCGTTGACATGCAGCGAGATAAGATTCTGGGGCGATCCGAATTTTCAATAACACTTGTATGAACCTTTAAAATTTTGATAAAATGAAACTTCAAATAAACAGTTTGTTGATTTTAGCTTGTATTATTGGGGCAACAGCCGGTTGCGAAGATATGAACGACAAGCACCGTGCCTATCTCGAAAAAGGAGAAATCATATACATCGGGAAAATAGATTCGCTACACGCTTTTTCGGGTGATGAGAGGATACTGTTCCGCTACTGGATTTCCGATCCCAGGGTCAAAACGCTCACCGTCTCATGGGCGCTCGAAAAAGAATCGCTGGAAATAGACGTGCCGGCACATATGCCGGAAGACTGTTTTGATGTGTACATCGGGAAAAATGAAAAAAGCCTTGCCGAAGGAAGTCATACGTTCCGGTGGATAGCGAATGACAACTACGGCAACAGGTCTATTGTGTTCGAAAATGGCGCTAATGTATACGGACAACGTTATAAAAGCCGTCTGTCAAATCGCCCGCTGCTCAGCGCCGAAGCGAAAGGGACGGATGTGACGATGACCTGGGGCGGGATGACGGATGACGACGAGGTCGGAGTGACCGTCAGTTATACCAGCACGACCGAAGCTAAGGTGGTCAGGTATTGCACAAGCGAAGATGTTGCATCGCCGGTTGTCTTTTCCGATGTGAAACTGACCTCTCCCGTGACTTATCAGACTCTGTACCTTCCTGAACCCACTGCAATAGATACTTTCTCAACCGACCCTGAGAAGGCAAGCGTGCAATCGTCCGTCAATATCGTACTGAACAAACCCGTTACGCACAGCGACGCCGATCCGGCCGCCAATACCGGGCAGATGGCCGTCGACGGCGTCACTTCCGGCAACGCCACCCGGTGGGTTTCCGACAACTCCAACAATGAACACTGGATTGAGGTCGACCTGCAAGGGTCTTTTGCCATCAATGCGTTCAGGATGTGGCGCGACCTCAGCAATGCGACGCAACACATGAAGCAGTTCAGGCTGCAGGCATGGGTCGACGGCGCATGGATAGATGTCATTTCGGAGGACAACAACGAAATCGCAATTTATTACAAGGAATTTGACAGCGTTACAACCGACAAAGTCAGATTATATGTTCCACCTTACCAGGATAACCGAACACGCGTATTCGAGATAGAGGTATACAGTATTGTCCGCTATTGAATTATCCGGTATTAAATGTGATGCCATCCTGCGTGCAGCAATACACAATCATGAACGAGCGTGGAGAAGTGATTTACGAAACAACGAACAGTCACTCCGGCAGAAACGAAATCAGACAGGAAACCCCCGAAGACGTATAATTCTGCTGTGAACCGTCTATAGAAGCTAAACATTATCAAACCCGAAGGCAAAAGGTATTCTTTCAACTTCGGGTTGATAAATGTTTTTTTTGTAGAATCTATCGGCGGATAACAACCGTAATTACATCCGGATTTTTAGTAATGCCGGATGATACATGCAAGAAATAAACGCCATCCGGCAAACCCGAAACATCCAATTGCGTTTTTTTATCGGAAGAAATAATGCTGCGTACCATTACTCCCGATTGTGCATACAGCCGGATATCTACGTCTATTTTCCCTTTGATCGAACCTGATTCCGTTAATTTTTCAATCGCATTTTCATCCAGTTCGATATTCAATACATCCGAAACAGGATTAGGATAAACGCGCGACATTAACCTGGGATCTGTAATGGGAGCTCCCGGGGCCTGTTATCGCAGATTGCCTGCTGATAATGCCAAACGGTGTTCCCACTGTAAAATCATATTTTGCCACTTCCATTCCATCCATGAGAATACGCACCCATGCCGATCTGTTCCTGTTTGCCGTGAACGTGGCCGTATTGCCGGAGGTGGAGACGAGCGTGAGGTTGGAGCTTTTGTCCCAGGTGTAGTTTGGCGGAGCGGGACTGACAGTGAATGTACCGGAAGAGCCTGAGCAAAGTTGGGAGGGGCCGGTGATGGACATAGCAGTTCTCCTGTAATATGTGAAGTTTCCTTCAGTATAAGGAGAATTGTCTTTATTATGAGACACCAGACAGCCACACCCCATCTTTGATATAAATACATTAGGGTCGGATGTTGTAACGGCCGTATGATCATCATTCCCGTAAGAGACCTTCAAATTATCCGCATGTGTTTGGCTGCTATAATTATATGAATAATAACTATTGTCATTCCAATACACATTAAGATTATTCACTTCGTTACCCACATTATTAATCCATACACTGCTACCGCCTTCTTTTTTATGCCATGCATAACCATGACAGTTGTAGCTGTTTGTTCCGGAATCAAAAACTTGTATGGCAAAAGTTCTTGAATAGGCATCTGCCTGCTGAACTTGAGAAGCCGAATAACCACCGCTTGAACATGCTTTTACATTGCTGTTATTAGGTGTTTGAACGTAAAAGTCATAGCACTGAGCATGTAATTGTATGCTGCAATAAATTAACGAGATAATCGCAAATGTTTTCTTCATATTTTTTTAATTTTGTTTGTTGCTAAAATGAGTAATACAGTTATTAATCAGCGAAACGGTTTGCTCGCTTTTCAGATTGCTTCCCGCCATCAGTTCGTTTACGCCGGCATCGGTTTCGATAAGCTGATGAAACGGTTCATATTC
>JAITBC010000196.1 GCA_031283785.1 Tannerella sp.
CGTATGGGATTGCCGAAAGAAAAAGTGATGGTAAATATTGACAAATTCGGCAATACTTCGTCGGCAACCGTGCCCCTGTGTCTGTGGGATTACGAATCGAAACTGAAAAAAGGCGACAATCTGGTAATCGCTACGTTCGGAGCAGGATTTACCTGGGGAGCCATATATTTGAAATGGGCTTACGACGGAGTGAAAGACGTCTCTAAAAATGTAACACAGGATGATATAAATTAATTAAACAGGAAGGGCCTCATAGTTCAAGGGACAGAATAGAAGTTTCCTAAACTTTTGATGCAGGTTCGAGTCCTGCTGAGGCTACTTAAGATAAGTTGAAGATTTTCTAGGTAAAGTATATTGTGATGCCCCCGTATTTTTTTCAAAATATGGGGGTTGTTTTTATCTTTCCCACACACTGCTTACGTCTCGTTTGGAAACGATAAATAGTAACGACAGTTCGCAAGCAACCCTGCAAATCACGTCATAATTCCCGTCTCAGTCGCGCCACGGGGATATTTAACTTTTCCCTGTATTTGGCGATAGTTCTGCGGGCGATAGGATATCCCTTGTCTTGCAATATTTGTCTTATTTCGGCGTCTTTTAGCGGATTCTGCTTATTTTCTTTTTCGATACATTCCAGAATGATATTTTTCACTTCTCTCGTAGATACTTCTCCCGTATCGGACTGGATACCTTCCGAAAAGAAAAATTTCAGAGAAAAAATTCCCCAATCGCACTGCACATATTTACTGTTCACGACACGCGACACGGTCGAAATATCCAATCCTGTTGTTTCGGCTATATCTTTTAAAATCATTGGACGGAGGTCATTTTCGTCTCCGGTTTTAAAATATTCCGTCTGGAAATCCATGATTGCATACATTGTACTCAGCAAAGTTTCGTGTCTCTGTTTAATGGAATCGATAAACCATTTAGCCGAATCGATTTTCTGTTTTACGAAATTTATCGTATCTCTGTCGTTCTGTGAAAGTTTGCGTTTGGACGAATAGCTGGTAATCATTTCCATATAATCCCTGTTCAAGCGAAGTTCGGGTATGTTGTACGAATTGAGAGTAAGTTCGAATTTGCCGTTTTTAAATTCAAGAATAAAATCGGGAATAATTTGTTGAGCCTGTTCGACAAACACATTTTCGTATCCTGTTCCCGGTTTCGGGTTCAGTTTCAGGATTTCCCGCACAGCGTTCTTCAACAAATTCTCATCAATTTCGAGTTTCATCAATATTTTCGAATAATGTTTTTTCGAAAAGTCATCAAAATATTCGGTCAGAATAAGTTTGGCAGTTTGTATTTCTTTTGTCTGTTCTTTATTGTTCAATTGTATCAGCAGACATTCTTTCAGGGTTCTTGCGCCAATTCCCGGAGGGTCGAACGTTTGTATGATTTCCAATATTTCTTCAAGTTCTGCGATGGAAGATTCTATTCCTATTTTGAAAGCAATATCATCCGTAATCGACAGGAGGTTACGCCTCAAATAGCCATCATTGTCGATACTACCTATTATAAACGATCCCAAAGTATGTTTTCGTTTATCAATATTTTGAAAAGCAAGCTGTTCTTCCAGCAATTGCTGCAAGCCTTCCGAATTGCTCATTGTCGAGTACTCTTTGCGTTCGTCTTTTGCATTATTGTTTACTGAAGTTTTGTAATTCGGGGTATCATCGTCGGTCATATAATCTGCCAAAGACAATTCTTCTTCTTCATTGTCAATAACATCGGTATGCTGTTCATCGACAATTACCTCTTCTTCCTCCAAAATCGGATTTTCCTCCAATTCTTTTTTTATCCTTTGTTCCAGTTGAATCAACGGCAGTTCAAGCAATTTGATTGTTTGAATCTGCATTGGAGAAATTTTTTGCAGCAGTTTTTGTTGTAAATTTTGTTTTAACATTATGTTTTTCGGTTTAATTAATACTACCTTTTCGAAATCGAGATATACTGTTGTTCGTCAAGAATATTTCTATAAGCAGGACGAATGATGCGTTTGCTTTTGAAATTCAGTTCTTCGATACGGTGAGCCGTCCATCCGACAATGCGAGCCATTGCAAACAGGGGAGTATAGATAATTTGCGGCAAACCAATCATTTCATAAACAAATCCGGAATACAGATCGACATTGGCGCACACCTGTTTCGAAACGCCCTTGTATTTGCAGAAACAGTCTATAGCTCTTTCTTCCACAAGTTCGAGAAAGGCAAATTCTTTTTCGAAGTTTTTTTCTTTCGCAAGGTCGCGGGCAAGTTCTTTCAGCAGGACTGCGCGCGGATCTGAAACTGTATATACTGCATGACCAATACCGTAAATCAGCCCCGATTTGTCGTAAACTTCTTTTTTCAGCATACGCATAAGATAGGTGTTAATTTCATCCTTGTTTGTCCAATCGACAATATTTTCTTTTAAATGAAGGAACATGTTCGCTACCTGAATATTTGCGCCTCCGTGCAAAGGACCTTTCAGCGAGCCTATTCCTGCGGCAATAGCCGAATAAGTGTCTGTGCCCGTCGAACTTGTTACTCGCACGGTAAATGTAGAATTGTTTCCTCCGCCATGCTCTGCCTGCAACACAAGCATCAGGTCTAATGTACGGGCTTCAAGGTCGGTATAATTTTTTTTCAGCATATACAGGAAATTTTCGGCAATCGACAGGTTTTCTTTCGGATGACGGATAATCAGCGAACGCCCCGAAGTACTGTGGCGATAGATATTGTAGGCGTATGCGATAATTGTAGGCAGTTTTGAAATCAGTTCAATCGACTGCCGCATAAGGTTATCGGGAGAAGTGTCGTCGGGATTGGGGTCGAAATTGTACATCTCCAGAACGCTGCGAGCCAGAATATTCATGATGTTTTGACCTTCCATGTCAATGATATACAGTTTTGTTTTTTGTTCGAGCGGCATATTGTCGATCAGCAGTTCTCTGAAATATTGAAGATTTTCTTTGTCGGGCAGTTCTCCCGAAAGCATCAGATAGGCAACTTCTTCAAAACCGAAACGTTTTTCGTCAATCAAAGCCCGGACAATGTTGTCCACATCGTAACCGCGATAATATAATTTTCCGGGAATCGCTTTCAAGCCTCCTTCCGGGATACGTTCATATCCAACGACATTACCTATCTGAGTCAGTCCGACCAAAACTCCCGACCGGTCTTCGTTACGCAAGCCGCGTTTTACGTTATATTTAGTAAACAGGTCGTTATCAATCTTACATGTGGTTTTTACGGTTTCGGACAATTTGTAAATAAGATATTCCTTTTTCATATTCATAATATAATTTTCTATTTAAGTTGTATTCGATTTATAAGAGCATCACAGAACTGAACCGTACCGAGCGGTTTCCCGTCCGGCATAAAACGGGCAAGGTCGCCGGTAGCTTCTCCTTCAATAAAAGTCTGTTCCATTGCAGACGTTATCAGGTCAGCCGCTTCGTTCCATCCGAGATATTCGAGCATCATCACCGACGAAAGCAGTAACGACGAGGGATTTGCGATGTTTTTGCCGGCAATGTCGGGAGCTGTCCCGTGCGTTGCTTCAAAAACGGCATGTCCGTCGGAATAGTTTATGTTTGCTCCCGGAGCAATGCCGATGCCGCCAACCATGGCTGCCAGCTGGTCGGAAATGTAATCGCCGTTGAGGTTCAATGTCGCAATGACAGAGTAGTTTTCGGGCGTCAGCAGTGTGTTTTGCAGAAAAGCGTCGGCAATAACGTCTTTGATTATTACCTTTCCTGCGGATTGGGCTTCGGTCAAGGCTTTGGACGCTTCGTTTTCACCTGCTTCTTTCTTTATTTTTTCGTACCGAAGCATGGTAAAGGTTTTGTCGGGAAATTCGCGCTCTGCCAGGGCATATCCCCAGAGTTTAAACCCTCCTTCGGTGAATTTCATGATATTGCCCTTGTGAACCAGGGTTACGTCCGGCAATCTGTTTGTCAAAGCGTATTCTATAGCCGAACGGACTAAACGTTCCGTGCCTTCCCGCGAAACAGGCTTAACTCCGAAAGACGAGGTTTCGGGAAAACGGATTGTCGAAACTCCCATCTCTGCGGTTAAAAATTGGAGGAATTTCTGCGCTTCCGGAGTTCCCTCCCGCCATTCGATTCCGGAATATATGTCTTCGGTATTTTCCCGGAAAATTACCATATTAACCTTTTGAGGCGCTTTGATTGGCGATACTGTACCTTTGAACCAGCGAACGGGACGGAGACAGACGTACAGATCCAGTGTCTGACGAAGCGCTACATTCAACGAACGGATTCCTTCTCCAACGGGAGTAGTCAGCGGACCTTTTATTCCGATAAGATATTCGCGAAAAGCGTGTATTGTTTCATCCGGTAACCAGCTGCCCGTGATTTTGAACGCTTTTTCACCGGCATATACTTCTTTCCATTCTATCTTACGCTTTCCGACATACGCTTTGGCTATTGCCGTATCGACTATACGATGCATTACAGGCGTAATCTCTGCTCCAACGCCGTCCCCTTCTATATAAGGAATCGTAACCGTATCCGGTACAAGCAGTTTAGTTTTATCTTTCTTTATTCTCATATTTCTTTCATTTACACAAATTCATTCGTATTTGCAAGTAAAATTCAGTCCAAAGATACAAAAAAATTTAAAATCAAATAGCCCAACAAGGTTTTATTGCTTTTTTACAGATATATACCCTAAACTAATGCGCAAATGGGTTTAATGTGTGAATGTGCAAAAGTGAATTATCGCTGTTTTTCTTTTACCGCAAAGGGCGCAAAGTTTTGACTGTATATGATAACCGAAATTTCAGTTCGACGAACTCAATTACGGTTGATTACGTAATTTTTCATTCCGAATTGCTTGTTTGAATACATAAGAGACAAAAAAAGGACGGGGAAAATACCCCGCCCTTTTTCGTTGTATAAACTTATTGACGTTTTTATTCTCCAATATAGGTGAATTTGTATTTCATCAAGTTAAATGCTCCCGGTCCGACGGTAAATCTGAGCTTGTGTTTTCCTGCCGACAACCGGAAAGTCGGTTGCGTAAAATCGGGATGGTTTTCAAAAACCCAAATCCATGCGCTCCAACTGCCCTGATTAGGCGTTACCGTTGTTTCGCTTCTGTTGCCATCGACAGAGAAATAGAACGAACCGCCAGCTGTGTTGTTTGCCGACATATTTACATCTACCGCATAAACACCTGCATCCTGCACTTCTATGGTATATACCAGCCATTCGCCGACGCCGATGCACCCCAGATTGCCGCCGCCTTCAATATCCACAGTTTTGCTTAAATTGTCGCCTGCCGCAGTTCGATAACTGCTGTTGGGCGTACGATTGCTAACTTCGTGAAATGCAAGTCCTTCTCCGCCATAATCAAAATCCCTTGCCTGGATTTCACAGGGAGCGGAAGAGGAAAGAATATGCGGCCCGTTGAACGTGGTACTTTCGACCACTTCAGGAGCGACGGTCTCTACACGGAACGTATCCGTTGTCGAGGGTATCAGCACAAACAGAGTGGTATAACTTAAGCTCTCCGGATAATTACTTAGCGTAGTAGTCGCTTCGGATGGAAGAGTTTTATGCGATACCGTTATACCGTTTTTATCGGTATATGACAGTTTGCAATGGTCAATATACTGTACATTGTTTCCCCATTGAATAATAAGAGAACCGTCATCCATTGCCCGTGCCGTAGAGATATCCCTGTTACGCAGCAGTGTCGCCGTCACTTCGGAAGATACGGATCTGTTGCCGAATTTGTCAAAACTGACTATGCGGAAAATATAGCCGGTTTCTCCGGAATAATTGACAGTTCGAGTAAAGACGCCACTCTGATTATTAATGGCTAT
>JAITBC010000413.1 GCA_031283785.1 Tannerella sp.
AAAACGCTCAAATTACACAGGCGATGAAATGACTTATAATTTGTGATTTACAATTTATAATTTGCAACTTATGCCCCGACCTTTCTTTTGATATATTTTTATTTATACCTTTGCGGTGGTAAATTTTGTTGTTGGATGGTATATAGTTTTGATGAAATAGTTAATCGCAGGCATACAAATTGTGAAAAATGGGACAACTGTACGGAACGTTTCGGACGAAATGATTTGCTGCCTTTGTGGGTCGCCGATATGGATTTCAAAACGCCTGATTTTATTGTTAATGCATTGAAACGACGGCTGGAGCACGAGATTTTAGGTTATCAGGTTCGCTCCGAATCTTTTTATGATGCGGTGGGAAACTGGTTGCTGCAAAGAGGCTGGGCAATCGATACGCGCAAAATCAGTTTCAGCCCGGGCGTTGTTCCTGCCATAAATTTTGCCGTAAACGTATTTACAAATCCCGGTGACAAAATATTGATAAGTACGCCCGTATATCATCCTTTCATGTATGCAATTGCCAATCATGGACGCACGCTTGTAAAAAGTTCTCTGGTAAATTCCGGCGACGGTTATTATACTGTTGACTTTGATGATTTTGAAACTAAACTGGCTGATGGCGTAAAAATGTATATCATGTGCAGTCCTCATAACCCTGTCGGCAGAGTGTGGACTTTGGCAGAATTGAAAAAAATAGGGGAACTGTGCCTGAAATACAATGTGCTGGTTGTGTCGGACGAAATACATTCGGATTTGATTTTCAAACCGCATAAACATACATATTTCGCCTCGATTTCGCAAGAATTTGCCGCACAAACCGTAACTTTCATCGCTCCGAGCAAAACATTCAATGTGGCAGGACTGTCATCGTCCGTTGTCTATTCGGACAATACTGTTTTGCATGAAAAATTCCACAAATTCGTCAACCGTCTTGGCATTTCGGCAGGAACAATATTCGGCGATATTGCTTTGGAAGCGGCGTACACGCACGGCGACGAATGGCTGGCTCAACTGTTGAAATATCTTGACGGTAACTGCGAGTACGTCGTTGATTATCTCAAAAAATATATTCCGTGTATAAAAGCCCGAAAACCCGAAGGAACATACCTTATGTGGCTTGATTGTAGCGAATTGAATATGACTTCATCGCAAATACACGAATTTATGGTGTCGAAAGCAAGTATAGCGGTAAATCCCGGCCGTATTTTTGGCGAGGAAGGCGAACTGTTTGTACGAATGAACATTGCCACTCAAAGGACAGTACTGACACAGGCATTGGACAGTCTGAAAAATGCAGTGGAAAAAATTAAATGATTATATTGAATTAAATGATTATTAATAACATAAAAAAAGGTACAAAATGAAAATTATGAATTTTATGACAGCAGGCATGTTATGTATATGCCTGCTGTTCACCGGCTGTGAAACAATTAAAAACACCAGCAGCGCGGTGAAAGGTGGCGCTATCGGAACCGGAGCAGGAGCAGCAGTTGGCGCCGGAGTTGGTAAACTTGCAGGAAATACTGCCGTTGGAGCAATAATCGGCGCCGTTATCGGAGGAACGACAGGCGCTATTATCGGTAACAAAATGGACAAACAGCGCAAGGAACTGGAGAAAATCGAAGGTGCAAAAGTGGAAACCGCCAACAACGGCGAAGCAATCAAGGTTACGTTTGAATCGGGTATTCTGTTCGCAACAAATTCAAGTACATTGGGTAACGCATCGAAAATTTCGCTGTCGAAATTTGCCGAAAGTCTGAAAACAAATCCCGATACTAATGTCGAAATTTTCGGTCACACGGATATTACCGGCAGCGACGCCGTAAACATCCCCCTGTCACAGCAGCGGGCGGCTTCGGTACAGTCGTATCTCATTGCACAGGGAGTAAGTTCTAACAGATTGATTTCGTATGGAAAAGGTTCTGCCGAACCTGTTGCATCCAACGACACTTCTGCCGGACGTGCACAAAACCGTCGTGTCGAAATATACATACTTGCTAACGCTCAGATGATTCAAAACGCTCAGCAGGGAAAGTAGAAACGGCATGATATGCCTGAAAAAAGGACTTTTCTTGCCGAATTTTGTTAAGGATGAGGGGAAACTGTTAAAAAAAAATATTCCCTCCTGAAACAGTGAGAGCGGGAAAAGTCCGAACGGTTTAAGACATGTATGACCCTGAACGGTGAGCTGTAAAGAATATGAGATTGTTGAAAATATATGAAAGTTGCAGGTTTCAGTTTTATCCGTAATGCAGTCAAGTACGATTATCCGGTTGTAGAGGCCATACTGTCGATACTTCCTTTGTGTGACGAATTTGTAATCGCCGTGGGCAAATCGGAAGACAATACGCTGGAATTGATTCGGAGTATCGGTTCGTCTAAAATCCGTATTATCGAAACAGTGTGGGACGATTCGTTACGCAAAGGCGGCGCTGTTCTGGCACAGGAAACCGATAAAGCCTTGCAGGCTATATCGGACGATGTAGACTGGGCGTTTTATATTCAGGGAGACGAATGTTTGCATGAACAGTATCATGATATTGTACGTAAAGAAATGCTGCGCTGGAAAGATGATGTTCCTGTGGACGGATTGCTTTTCCATTACATACATTTTTACGGCTCTTACGATTATGTCGGTATTGCTCCGTGGTGGTACAGAAACGAAATAAGAATCATTCGCAAAAACAAAATCATACATTCGTACCGCGACGCTCAGGGTTTCAGAAAAAACGAAAATAAAAAATTGAATGTGAAACCGATTGACGCATATATCTATCACTACGGATGGGTAAGGCATCCATCCAAAATGCAAAAGAAAATCAGCAATTTCGCTCGATTGTATGATGAGGGAGTCGTGGAAAATACAGTCAAAGCCGACGAGTTCGACTATTCAAATATTGACGCTTTAAGCCGTTTCGATGGAACGCATCCGAAAGTGATGGAAGACAGAATCAAGCGGATTAACTGGAAATTCGACCACGATATCAGCAAGCGAAATCTGTCTTTCAAATACAAATTCAAGATGTTGGTGGAAAAACTGACAGGTTACCGAATATTCGAATATCGGAATTATAATAAAATGTAGGATATATTGCCGGAATTGTCCGGCAATCGAATATATTTTTCGAAAACTCTCCGAACTTTTCAAATAATCTTTCGGATAAGCAAACTTTATTTTCATCTGATTTAATAAAAACAACATCAGTAACCTGATATTTTCTTATCCAAAACTCGGATTGTCCATACGTTTGCGTCTTTTATCGAAGGCATGCCCTACTCTCAATATTCGTGCTTTCGCGCTGACAGTCCGTTTTGTGCTTGCTATGTTAATAAATATTTCTATATTTGTGTTTGTTAATGTAACTGCATAAAATAATATAATATGTTAAAGGTTAAATTTTTACTTGTTTTAATACTGGGTTTTTCAGTAATTACGTACGCCCAAAAAGCGCCAAAAGAAAAAACTCCGCCTGCAAAAGCAGATACAACTAAAGCAGACGGAGCTAAAAAAACAAACTCCGATGAGCCGAAAGCGTATAAGGATGTCATTACCAAAGAAGCTGTTACAGACGTTGGTATGTTTAGTATACACCGGATAAAAGAACAGTTCTTTTTCGAAATTCCGGATACACTGTTGAACCGGGACATACTGGTTGTCAACCGTATTGCCAAATCGGCGGCGGGTTTGCGTCCCGACGTCAATGCATACGCCGGCGACCATATTGCCGAAAATGTTATCCGGTTCGATTTAGGTCCATTTAACCGTGTCTTTATGAGGAAGATGGTTTTTTCCGAAAATTCTTCCGACAGCACGGAGAACGGCATGTACAGGGCTGTTATCAAATCGAATTTGCAGCCCATTGTAGCCTCGTTTCCGATAAAGGCTTACGGCAAAGACACCGTATCCAAATCGTATATAATTGACGTAACGAGTTTTCTGCAAAGTGAAAATGAAATATTTTATTTCAGTCCCAATGCAAAAAAGAATTTTTCCATAGGAGCTGTTCAAAACGATAAATCATACATAGCATCTGTAAAACCGTATCCTGTTAATGTAGAAATATATACGGTACGTACATATTTAAAAAACGCTATTCCCAATACAACGGCTTCCTCTTTGCCGGTTTCCTACGAATTAAACAGTTCCATGCTGCTTTTGCCCGAAATTCCGATGAAAGCCCGCTATATGGACGCCCGTGTCGGTTTCTTTGCAAGACGATTTACAAGTTTCGACGCCAATCCTCAGGGTGTCAAGGGACAGGCTCTGATTACACGATGGCGTCTGGAACCCAAAGACGAGGATAAGGACAAGTATATGAGAGGCGAGCTTGTCGAACCGAAAAATCCGATTATATATTATATCGACCCTGCCACGCC
>JAITBC010000415.1 GCA_031283785.1 Tannerella sp.
AAAACCGGCTAATTTTCTTTTTTGTCGGTCAGTAGTGATGAAAAATACCACATTTGTGGTATTTTGCAAGTGATTTAATTCTCATATCTTTGCACCGTCATACCCGTCATAACGTTACGAACGTTCGTGTCGCGTACGATCTCCGTGTTATATGTCCATTTTTCTCGGGAAACGATTAATAACAATATAAAACAATTAATTATGAGTGAATTAAGATTTGAAACATTACAGGTACACGCCGGTCAGGAAGTAGATAAAACCACACATGCGCGTGCATTACCTATATATCAGACGTCTTCATATGTTTTTGAAGATGCAAAAGACGGCGCCGACCTTTTCGGATTGCGGAAATTCGGTAATATTTATACGCGATTGCAGAATCCTACAACCGATGTTTTTGAAAAACGCGTTGCCGCGCTTGAAGGCGGCGTAACGGGTTTGGCAACATCTTCCGGTCAGTCTGCACAGTTTATCGCATTAAATAATATTTTGCAGGCAGGCGATAATTTCGTTACCACTTCGCATTTATACGGCGGAACATATAATCAGTTTAAATCCCAGTTTAAACGGCTGGGTGTCGAAGTCCGGTTTACGCCTGACGATTCCCCTGCCGAATTTGAAAAGCGGATTGACGATAATACCAAAGCCCTTTATCTGGAAACAATCGGCAATCCGGAGTTGAATATTCCCGATTTCGATGCAATCGCTGAAGTAGCTCGTACATATGATATACCGTTAATTGTCGATAACACCTTCGGCGCGGGAGGGTATCTGTTTCGCCCGATAGAGCATGGCGCAGCCGTGGTTGTGGAATCGGCGACCAAATGGATCGGCGGACACGGTACGTCGCTGGGAGGGATCATCGTTGACAGTGGTAAATTTAACTGGGGTAACGGTAAGTTCCCGGCATTTACCGAACCGTCGAACAGCTATCACGGACTTGTGTTTTGGGAAGTGTTCGGAGCCGGCGGCCCGTTCGGAAACATCGCATTTAACATTCGTGCCCGTGTAGAGGGTCTTCGCGACTGGGGGAACACCATCAGTCCGTTCAATTCTTTCCTGTTTGTGCAGGGACTGGAAACACTTTCGCTTCGTGTTGAACGGCATGTTCAAAACACGCAGGCTCTCGCCGAATGGCTTGAACAACATCCGGCAGTGGAATATGTTAATTATCCGGGTTTGAAAAGTAACAAATACCATGCATTGGCAAAAAAATATTTCCCGAAAGGTCCCGGAGCCGTTCTTACGTTCAAAATAAAGGGCGATGCCGTTAATGCGGACAAATTGATTGATAACGTGAAGCTTCTTAGCCACCTGGCGAATGTGGGCGATGCAAAATCCCTTATTATTCACCCGTCGACTACTACGCACGAACAGTTGTCACCCGAAGAACAGCGGGCAACCGGCGTAATACCCGGATTGTTGCGTATATCCGTCGGTATTGAGAATATCGAGGATATCAAAGCGGATTTGGAGCAGGCATTCGACAAATTGGGATGAAATAGATTGAAAAACCAGGATAAAATTTAAATTAATATGATTGAGACTCTTCCGGTATACCGCCATAATATCAATAACTTTGCTGCCGTAATCAGTAAAGAGAAAGCTGCTCTATGCGGCAGGAAAGTGACAGGCTCGGAAATCCGGGTGAACAATCTCAATGTGAGCATAGGGAATCATCCGATCTTGAAAAATGTCAGTATCGAAATTCCCAATAATAAAATAACATGTATCATAGGGCCGTCGGGATGTGGAAAATCTACGTTACTGAGAACTATTAACCGTCTGATTGATGATGATGAAAACGTTAAAGTAGACGGGGAAATCATTATTGACGGTGAAAATATTTACGGGAAAAAGGTTGAAGTAACCCATATACGGAAAAAGATGGGACTGTTATCACAACGTCCAACTCCATTGCCGATGTCTATTTTTGATAATATCGCGTTCGGATGTAAAATTCATGGCATTCGTAATAAGAAACAACTAAAACGGATAGTAGAAGAAAATCTGCAGGATGCAGGCTTGTGGGATGAAGTGAAAGACAGGCTTCATTCCCCTGCCTCCGGCTTGTCTATCGGTCAGCAACAACGTTTATGTCTGGCACGTGGACTGGCGATAAAACCGCAATTTATTCTGGGGGATGAGTCGACTTCGGCATTAGACCCGATATCGAGCCGGCATATTGAAGATTTATTTGTCAAACTTAAAGATAAATATGGCGTTATTCTGGTTACACATACTTTACGTCAGGCTTTGCGTATAGCCGACCATGTTATCTTTATCTATCTGGGGGAAGTCATAGAAAGCGCTTCGGCAAAAGAGTTATTCAATAATCCCCGTCATGACCTGACAAAGCAGTATTTGGCAGGCGTATTCAGTTGATATACATGATATTAGAAAAAAAATAAATATCCATCAGGAACATAATTTTAACATATGCATTACCGTTTACCTGAAACATTAGAAGGCGATATTGTCCGTTTTACATCCCTTGCAAACGAATACAAACAAAAGCAGATAGCTGCAGTTCAATTCAAAGCGTTCCGGGTTCCGATGGGAATCTATGAGCAGCGTCAGGACGAAGTATATATGTCGCGGGTGCGTACTACGGGGGGCGTCATCACTCCTAAGCAGTTTTCCAAACTGATCGAGATAGCCGGGAAGCATAAATCCGATCTTTTGCATATCACTACCCGACAGGAGATTCAGATACAAAATCTCGATCTCGACAAGATAGAATCGGTAATGTATGATTTACAAAAAATCGGCCTCAGTACAAAAGGTGGCGGAGGGAATACCGTACGAAATATTATGGTATCGGAATACAGCGGTATATCGGCGGATGAATGTTTCGATACGACGCCTTTCGCGATGGAACTGACTACGAAATTGATTGCAGAGCCGGATTCTTATCTGTTACCGAGGAAAATGAAAATAGCGTTTA
>JAITBC010000109.1 GCA_031283785.1 Tannerella sp.
TCTCCGGCATGGACCCGGAATTTATGAGCGGCAGCAGTTACGACCGGGGTGTATACCGGCTGGATACCTACCCTCAGTTCCGTACCTTTACCGCCGGTTTGCAAATAGGATTTTAATCATTAAACAGAGTAAGATTATGAAAGCATTATTCAATATCATCATATCAGTCGTTATGACTGCGTTCGGACTTGCATGTCTGTCATCGTGCTCCGATTTTTTTGACCATCCGCTCACTAATGCCGTCTCGGACGACAATATAAGTGAAGTGATTCTCAACAACCCTTCTTCGCTCGAATCGTTCTTGGCAAACGGCTACCGGACGCTGGGAGGCATCAATCTCTATGGAAGACATATCCAGTATGCCACGGCGGTAATGAGCCACGAAATGGATCTGGACTACATCGCCGAGGAAGCCCGCAATCAATATAGCCAGAACTCGCTGACTTCGGTCAATAGCATCGTGCTGTTACAGTATTCCGAATATTACAAAATTCTGACAACGCTCAACACGCTGGACGACCTGATCTCCCATCTCGACCTGTCGAAGTTCACCGACGTGCAGGTTCGGAGCATCACCAACCTCAAGGGCGAAATGCATTTCTTGCGTGCTTACTGCCATTTCGAGCTGCTGTGCCTCTTCGGTGAGAAAGGTCCGCACTTCGGCGGCGACTATCCGAACAACCGCGACGCGCAGGGCATCACCCTGGCCATGCAACTGACGACGGCCGAAACGGCGTATGCCTCGCGCTCCACAGTCGGCGAGTGCTACCAAGCTATTCTCGACGACCTCGAGGAGGCGGAACGCCACATCGGCAACAATCAAATCCCGGCCAACAACGTCATCAGGGGCGGTAACGACGACACGGACTACACCAGCAACATCGGATGGGCACAGTTGCCGGCCGTCAGAGCGTTGCGGGGGAAGGTGTATCTCTATATGAGCGACTACGAAAAGGCCCGTACCGAGTTTGAAGCCATCCTTTCCGACGGACGTTTCAAGTTGGACAAGCCGGTGAACTTCACCGACTACATCCAACATGCCGACAACAACGCCGAAAGTATTTTCGCCTTGCAGTTTTACTACTATACCGGCCCGGCCGATTCGTACAGCGGAGCGCCCAATCACCAAGTGGCGCGTATCTTCGGTAACGTGCCCGGCGCGTGGATGAACTATTTCATCGACGCCCGCAATCCGCTCCGCTTCGGCGACGACCCGCGGCTGTACGAGGCGACACTGTACGACTACACGTGGGACAACAGCAACTGGGCGACGTGGCAGCGAGGCTCGTGGACGCAACTCGACGTTACCGCACCCGGGTTCCGCTGTTTCCCGCGCAAGATGGTCGATTTCTACAACAGTTCCAACCCCGGTACGGGCAATACGAAGAACCTCGAACGCATCCGTCTGGGCGACGTTTATCTGATGTATGCCGAAGTGCAGTTGAAACTCGGCAATACGGCTGTCGCGACTGAATACGTCAACAAGGTGCGTCGCCGCGCATGGGACGAAGCCGATTACAACGCGCTGGGCACAAAAGGCGAAGACTTTGCGACGGTGACGATGGAACTGCTTCAGGAAGAACGTTTCAAGGAGTTTTTCTTTGAGAATCACCGCTGGTTCGATATGTGCCGCTGGGGGATCATTGCGCAGGAACTGGCCAAATATCCCCGGACGATGGCCGGCGACGTGCATTACGATGATAATGATTACTATCTGCCGATACCCGAACGGGAATTGCGCACTAATCCAAACCTGAGTCAGAGTTGGGGCTATTGACCCGGTTGGAAAAATCATTTGTCGGGACCCCGTGTCTTCTCCCGCTTCGTGTTGTTTTATGGCGTGGAGCAGGAGAAGACGCGGGGAACTGCAAATGCAAATTTTTCTTATCCGGTTAATGAAATTGACGGAAAAGGAATCATTTTTTTATTCTCATGAATAAAAATCCGCATCAGAAACATATTAAAATCATATATAGATATCAATGATTTGCAGTCTGTCGCAGTGCTATTATAAGGGTATTTTTAGCGGGAATCATCAATTTCCGGTCGAATTGTTCGAATGAAATTCGATTTATGTGATAAATAATGGCTATATTTGCGGCAATGAAAAAAACAGGCAGGATGGATAAAAAAACAAGGTTAAATCCGCTGAACGATTTCCTGTTCATGGAAATACATGGGCGAGGAAAGAGATTTCGCTGCATAACGTAAAACACAAAGATAAGCCATGAAACTGAAAATACTGCTTTCGCTATTTTTATTGTTCAATTCTTTCCGGGCAACACCGCAGCAAGCGGTTGATTATTGGGATGATTTTAATTTGCCAAACATAACGGTATCTGTCGTAGAGCAGGTTCCGTCCGGCGACTTGCCTGCTTATACCCGGCTGGTTCTTCTCTCCGAACCGGCGGGACAATCGCATATTCGCATAGAGGTCTGGCTTCCGCAGGATAACTGGAATGGCCGGTTTGTAGGAACAGGCAACGGTGGAGGTGCAGGATCCATCAACTATAATGTCTTATCGTCCGGCGTGAAAAACGGCTTTGCGGTCGCCAATACCGATATGGGAACCTCTCCGCATGTGGATAGCCTGGTATCCAATCCCTCCAAATGGGAAGACTTCGGCTATCGCGCTACTCATGAAATGACCGTAGCGGCAAAGGCGATAATTGAAAAACAATACGGGCGACCGCCTTCCTATTCTTATTTTATCGGTTGTTCCACCGGCGGACAGCAGGCATTGATGACTGCACAACGGTATCCCAACGATTATAACGGCATATTGGCCGGAGCCCCGGCCAATAACCGGACGCATTTGCATACCCTTTTTCTGTGGAATTATAAGTTAAGCAATCAAAATCCGGAGAATAAATTCACAAAGCAACAAATCGAATCCATTACCCATGCCGTTCTACGAGCGAACGTCGGGAAAGACGGCGGATATGCCGGCGACAATTTCCTGACCGATCCGCGTATTGCTACATTCGATCCGGAAACGTTGGATACCGGTTTCTCCGATAAACAAATACAGTTGTTGAAACAAATCTATTCCGGTCCGGTCAATCCGGTTACGGGCGAGCAAATCTACACGTCTATTCCTTTGGGTAGCGAATCGGCCGGTTCCGGGCTTTTCGAGCAGCAAAACGACCCGATCAAGTACCAATTTTATCCTTTCCGGTGGATTTTCGGACTCGACTTTGATGATTTCGATTTCAACGAGCATCTGGCTAAAGTCGATTCGGTTTTAGCTCCCGTTCTCAACGCTAATAATCCGGATTTGGAAGGTTTCCGTGCAGCCGGAGGTAAATTGCTGATGTATACGGGAACCGCCGACCCGCTTGTCCCCTTTCAGGATGCCGTTCATTACTACGAAAGAGTAGTCGAAAAGCAAGGCAGTCTGGAAAAGACGCAAACCTGTTTCCGTTATTTTCTTGTTCCGGGAATGTTTCACTGCGGCGGAGGCCCTGGCCCTTGTTCATTAGGCCAGTGGATTTCAAGCCTTTCCGACGACAGCGATTATAGCTTGTTTGCAGCTCTTGTCAAATGGGTGGAAGAAGAATCCGCTCCGGAACGGATTATCGCTTCGGCATACAAAGAAAACGGAGAGGTACGGTTTCGCCGTCCGGTTTATCCGTACCCTTTATTCCCGCACTATATCGAAGGCGAAAATCCGGATTTGCCGGAAAGTTATCGTGGAGTCGCCCACGAACGGGGAAAAGTGGCTGTCCCGGCCGGAAAATATCTGCAATAAAAAGGAGGTCGCCGGCTTATGAAAAAGTTTTGTATGTACCTTGGTTTGTTCTTTACGTGCCTGTTTGCGTATGGACAACAGAAGGATTTGCCGGAGATTGCATCCTTTCATGGCGTCAAACAATTGGCGTTCAAGGATGGGAAAGCGTCTATTACGCTGGAAGATCCGATTTCTCACCCGCTCTATTGGTGGCCTGCGACATTACTTGATTTCGACGTGGAGATTCCGGCAGGTATGGCAGTGGAAGACCTTATCCTCATTGATGCCGGGACAGGAATACAACATCCGTTTCAATTAAAAAATGAATTTGCCGGAGTTGATGGCGTAGCGAAGGGAACGTTGTATATCATGAGCGGTCTGCAATCGGGGGAGAAATGTACATTCTTGTTGCAGCAAGGCGTTCCCGAACATTTTGAGAAGATTGGCGTAAAAAATGTTCAGGGGGAGTATCTTGTTGAAACCGACAAGTTGTCAATAATAATCTCCGGGTCGCGTAAAAGCGGGGATATTCCCGGACCGTTTTCCGCATTGGCGCAGAAAGGCGATATCGCTTTTGGAAAATCACGTTTTTCCGGAGATTTGAAACCGGAAAAACTGACGACAAAAATAACGGGACAAGGGTCTTTGTTTGTAGAATTAAGGCTTGATTATGATTTCCCCGGAGGTGCGAAATACGTGGTATGGCTACGGTGTGTCAAAGGCTACGATTTTGTGGAAGTATCCGAGCAAATGGAAGGTTTTCCCGAAAATCCCGGTTTGGCTGTCGAATATTTGTGGACAGGATTCAATCCGACCCATCGTCAGGCGCCGAATCATCCTTATGGTGCGCCAACCCGCGATACGAAGGGATTCGAACGCTATGGCTGGGAAAAAATCGGTCAACAAATGATGAATTCACAGCATGGCGTGACGAGAAGCGGGTCTGATGGGAAAATACCGTATGAAGTAGGCATGTACGGGAACTGGGGCGCAGAGTTGAGTATCACCTCATCGGTTTTCTGGGATGAAAACGGCAGTCGCTCAATTGGCATCTTTACGCGTGGCGTCGAAAACTGGAATAATCACAAATATCCCGTCTGGCTTGACACACGTGAACTGAGTGTGAAATTTTATTACTGTGATTCCCTGTTGAGTTGGCAATACCCGGTGATGAATGGTTCGCGGACTACGGGAGTCAGTATTTATGACCATCAAAAGGACATAAAGGTGATGGAGGAATTGGAGAAATTGACAACCGCTACGGTCGTCGGCGACAAAGGGATGACGTATCGTGTGAACATGTCCCGGTTGTCGTACAATCATTTCCTCCAGAATCGTTACAGTACGTTGTGTCTGAACGAAGTAAAAGATTGGACGCTGACATATCCCGACTCGTTGAACAGGCCGGAAGTGATATTCGACAACCCTGATGATATGACGCCCGGTCAATTCGAACAGGACTTCTTTTACGGATGGTTTTCGAACGAACTGCCCGTCAGCGGAACCTGTCAGAACAGCGGCTACGGGCCTACCAGCTCCAGACTTTTTTATGAGAAATGGACGCCCATGATGAATTTCCTTTATAACGATATGACGGACGATCAGCGTAAACGCATGACGGCCATTTATCTTGTTCATGCATATATTGCAGCCGGCGAGGAGTATATGCCTATGAAAAACATGCTTGGCGGACATCCTAATTTCCTTGCGGACGTAAAGTCCGTACCGGCATACGCCGCATTTCTTTTTCCCGAACATCCGATGGCCGGTTATTGGGCAGATTTGTTCGAAAAACATGTAGACCTTAATTACCGTTACCATGTTCGCCCGGATGTAGCCCGGTGGGACGCTCGGGGCGGACGCTGGACGGAAAATACCGGTACGTACTTGTGGGCAGCCCTGCGACCCGCTTCCCGCGCTTCCTGGTTGCTTGAGCATTTTTACGATGGCAAAAAACGAATGGCAGGGAAGAATGTTTCCAAAATGGCCGGGTTTGTAGTAAATTCGCTGTCTGCGCCGTTTGATGGGGAACAAGCCGGGATGTATTACGATGTCCGATTGGGAAAGCGGGATTCACATAGCTGGAATCTCGTGACGCCCGAAATGGGGCCTGTCCGGATATTGCCTCCGCAGGGCGCTCATGCCGTCCGCCGCCGTCCGCCTAATAACTTCTGGTGGTTAGGCAAGGAACTGGAAAATTACGACCCGCTTCTTTCGGAAAACATCCGTTATGTAGCGCGTCCCGGTTTTGATGATTTCGAAACGGAAAGTTTCGAACGTAATTCTTTTAAATTCATGTATCCGCAGCAAAGTGACGACACCGGGACGCCTCCTTTACCGGAAAGCGTCAAAATGACCGGTTATGGCGTAGTTTTGCGTTCGGATGTCGGTACGGACGATGAAGTTTCACTGCATCTTATGCAAATAGATAACGGCCCGAACTACCGTTGGGGGATTGCCGGCGCGGGAGGGGGAGGCTCCATCTATTACTATGCCGCCGGTAAGTCGTTCGGTAACAACGGCAAGGAAGATATCGGCGATCGAAAACTGGGGGATACCGACCTCACGACGGGCTTCGGGGCTTTCCGGCCGGGTCCCATAGACCCGTATATAGGTGGACAATTCAAGTCGGTCGGCAAAAACGAACTGGAACGTCCGATGTACGACCTCGGAATTGCGCAATTTGCAGAAGTGACGACCTCCCAAACCAACGATTATATCTGGCCTTATTACAATTCCAGAAGCGTATTGCTGGCGGGAAGCGATTATTTTATCATTTATGATGATGTGCATAACCCCTCAATCGGGGGACGGTTTGCTTGGTTTACGCATGTGAACGACACATTGCCGGAATTAAAAGTCGTTAAACCATTCCGCTGTGAGTTCAGCGCTCACTATTCGAGGGAGTCTAAAGGCGTCTGGTTCGACGGCAGCGGCGATTTTCTGACCTTTGTATCCCATAAGACCGGTTATGAAGTGTCGGAAACCGGCTATGGCTGCAAAGTTGTTTCGCCGGACGGATCAACGGATTATGTTTTCCGAAATGACGTTTCGGTTGATGTGGATGAAAACGGCTACCATTTTTCCGGTACGGCAGGTATCATCCGCAAAGCCGGAGCCGATTCCGAACAGTGGGCTATATTCCATGGCTCAAGGATAGGTAACGACCGGTTTGAACTGTTTCCCGGCGATGCCGACGCCGGAATGAGCGTTGTATACCGTTCGGATGAAAATATCGGCGGGGAATCGTATTCTCTTAAAGATACTCATGTCGTTTTTCGATGGAAGTCAATTCCTGATAAAATCGTGTTTTACATAGACGGTAAACCTTGTAAGGCGGAAATCAACGGCAATAGTGCGAACCTGCCCCTTCCTGCCGGCCGGCGCGTCTGGACGGTCACAACGGGCTATCCCTCATTGCCCCGGCCGGAGATAATGTTTACCAAAAACATCAAAGGACGCGTTGAACTTGCCGTAAATCCGGCGGCCGGCGTGCAAAAATACCGGTATGAATACAGCATTGACCAAGGTGCATCATGGCGTCTGTTGCGGGAAACCAAAAACACCGGCGTGATTGTATCGCCATTTGGCAGTGAAACGAAAGGTTACGTAAGGGTTGTCGCCGTAAATCGGGATAACGAAAGCGAACCTTCTGTAATATATCCGGTATATTTTACCGCCGGGAAGCCGCATTATCCCGATGGTTTGAAAGCGGAATTATCCGAATCCGCCGTAAAATTAAATTGGGGTAAGGTTTTGGGATGTAATGAATACAGACTGTACAGAAGGTCGGAAGGCGGCGGATACAACCTTGTTTATAAAGGCGACGGCAATGCGTTTTCGGAAAATATAATTCCCGGAAATCTGTATGAATATCGTGTTTGCGCTGTTAACGGAAACGGACAAAGCGACTATTCGCATCCTGTGACAACCGATCCGGAAAGTCTGCTCAATTTCGACCCTGTATCCGGCGAACCTTTCCGTCGCAGCGTCACCCGCGATTGGGGACGCGACAATGACGGAATAAGAACGCCCGCTTATTATCCATAATTCGATAGAATATGTGTGTCTTGCATCTTGTTCGTAATTCAATAAGGCGTCGGACGCGGCGTTTACACCTTTTAATAAATATTTGATATGCTGTCTCGTGTTTTCATATTTTGGGGTCTCTTTATGATGACCGTTGCAACGTCCGGTTATTGCCCGGACGTGTATGACCGGCAAAAAGATAATTTCACATTATCGTATGCCGGCCTCTCTGTTACCGTTTCGCGTAACGGAGGAAAGATAATTTCCTTCAAGCGTTCCGGCAAAGAGATGCTGACGCAGCGCGATATACATCCGTCATATTACGGGGGAACGCTGTGGATATCCCCTCAGGCCGCGAACTGGCCGCCTTCGGCGGAAATAGACCGTGAACCTTATGAAACGCATGCAGACGGCGATATGCTTTCAATGACGAGCCGGCCGGATAAAAAGACGGGATTAATGGTGCGCAAAACATTTCGCCTGTCAACGGCAGATACTTCCCTGTTGCTTCAATATACGATCATAAATACCTCTCCCGATACGGTCAGGCTGTCGCCGTGGGATGTTGTCCGTACGCCTCCCGGTATCAGCTTTTTTCCGGCAGGTGAAGAGGCCGGTGTCAATAATTTGGGCATAGACGGTTCGTATGTGAAAAACGGGACGGTATGGTGTCCGACGGATTCGCTGCTGCCGGAAAAAGGTCTGAAGCTCTTTCATACGGCGGCGAATGGCTGGCTGGCTCATTATGCAAACGGTCTTCTCCTGATAAAATGTTTCCCGGACATCACTCCCGGCGAAATGCCTCCCGGACAGGGCGAAGTGGAAATCTATATAGCCCCGCAGGGCGCTTACGCAGAACTGGAAAACCATGGCCGTTACGTGACGTTGGCGCCTGGAGATTCTACCCTGTACAGTCAGGAATGGTTTCTACCGGATATTGGGACGGGAAAGCAGGAGGAGATTTATGATATAGTAAAAAACAGGATCACCCGCGGCGTTTCCCCCCGGGGCAATCCTGTTTTTCAATAAACCGGTAAACTCAGCGAACCTGTTTCTTTTGTTCTTTTAATTTCTGAGCGTCGGAAGCGGCCTGTTGTGCCTTCTGTTGTGCTTTTTCAGCTTTTTTTACAGCCTTTTCGGAAGCAGCTTTGCTCTTGATCGCCTTGTCAATAATGTTTTTTTTCGATTTAAGATCTTTGAGCTTTTCTGATTTTACAGTTAAATCTGTTTTCAGATCAATGTTGTTCCTGTCGGCTTTCAGCTTGATTTTAACAGTCTTGATTTCCGACTCCAGAATTTTGATTTCCTGTTTGTATTGATCGCTTAAATCTTTGTCGCTTAATTCGGATTTATTTTGAGCATTGATGGAGCCGATATGATAAAAATACAATTATTTTGATTACTTTTGGCCGGGTTTAATAAAACATTGCTATGAAAATTCATTATTATATCAAAACGTTCCTTTTTCTCGTGGCGGTGCTGGCCGCATACGCAGTTGCGTCGCAGCCGCAGATGAACGAATTACTCCGCTTACCCGCTGCAGGTGCCAAAACCTTGTTGAACGAAGGATGGTATGCCCGCCGCGCCAACGAAGTGCGAATCGACGGGAATCAACTGACCGCCTCGCCGTTCAACACCGGCGGATGGATGAAAGCCCGTGTGCCGGGCACCGTGCTGACCACTCTCCTGGAAAATAACCTTTTCCCGCAGCCGGAATACAGCATGAACAACAATCTTGTTCCGGATATCTATGAAACAGGAAAAGATTTTTATACGTTCTGGTTTGTCCGTCCGTTCCGCGTGGAAGAAATTCCTGCGGGAAGCAAAGTCTGGCTCAATTTCCGCGGGATAAACTATAAGGCGGATATTTTCATGAACGGCAAGCGCCTGAACACGGTTACGCACGAAGGGATGTTCCTGCGCAAGAGTTTTGATATTACTTCCGGCATCAGGGAAAATCAGCTTAACCTGCTTGCCGTTATTGTCTATCCGCCGGATTATGTCGGCAATCCGAACGGCGGGCAGGGAGGTGACGGACAGATTGCGCGTAACGTGACCATGCAGTTTACGCCGGGTTGGGACTGGATACAGCCCGTGCGCGACCGGAACACCGGGATATGGGATGAAGTATCGGTAACTGTAACCGGGGCGGTCAGGGTGCAACACCCCTGTATCGTGACCAAAGTTCCCGGCGTCCGTCATCCGGGCGAAAAGCAGAAAGACGCTTTTGTCCGTACATCGGTAGAGGTCGAGAACACGTCGGGCGAGCCGCAAACGGGCGTACTCATCTGTGAAACGGACGGGCGGCGGCTGACGCAACCGCTCACCCTCTCCCCCGGCGAAAAGCGCCAGGTCTCATTCAAAGAGTTGGCCATTAAAAATCCGCGCCTTTGGTGGCCTAACGGTATCGGTGAACAACCGTTATACGACCTCCGTATATCCTTCGAGACGGGAGGCGAGGTGAGCGACAGCAGGCAGTTGCGCTACGGGATTCGTGAGATAACGAGTGAGAAATGTCCCGTTACCGGCGGACGGAAGTTTTACGTCAACGGCCAGCCTGTTTATATCACCGGCGGCAATTACATCGCCTCCGACTGGCTACTCCGCCTCTCGCCGGAACGTTACCGCGCCGAAGTGCGATTCCATGCCGAAATGAACATGCGCATGATTCGCGTATGGGGAGGCGCACTGTTGGAACGCCCCGAATTTTACGACGCCTGCGACGAATACGGCCTGCTCGTTTTCCAGGACTTGTGGGGTAGCGGCGACTGCAACGGCGCATGGCTTGACCCTCTGAAAGCGGACTCGCGCGAGCGGCGTATGGAATATCCCGACGACCACGACCTTTTCATCGCTTCCGTCGAAGACCAGGTGAAGATGATTCGCAACCATCCGAGCCTCTGCCTCTGGTGCGGAGCTAACGAGTGGCCGCCGGCTGCAGATATTGATGAACGGCTGAAACGCGACATCTTCCCTCGCCTCGACCCTGAACGGCTCTTTGCGAGCTATTCGACCGATACGCTCTTTACGCGCAATACAATCGGCGGGGTAGGCGACGGCCCTTATGGAATACAGGAACCGGAATGGTTTTTCACGTTCCGCTCCACGCCGTTTAACCCCGAAGCCGGTTCCGTCGGCTCGCCGGAAATTGAAAGTATGCGCGAAATGATGACCGGCGCCGAACTCTCGCAATTCCCCCGCATGGGAAGGACGCGCAACCCGGCATGGATATACCACAAAGACCTTGGTTACGGGAACCACATGGAACGCTACGGCCCGGTGAACGATATCGAAACATACTGCAAATACGCCCAAGCCGTGAATTACGACCAATACCGTTCGTTCATGGAAGGCTGGGCGTCGCATCTGTGGGAATGGTATACGGGAATCCTGATATGGAAAACCCAAAACCCGTGGACTTCGCTACGGGGACAGATGTACGACTGGTTCCTCGATGTGAACGCAAGCCTCTACGGAGCTAAAAAAGGCTGCGAGCCGCTGCATCCGCAGTACAATCCGGTAACCGGGCAGGTGGAGCTTGTAAATACGGCCTTGGGTGCTCATGACGTAGAGGTAAGGGCGCAAATATATACCTTGCAGGGCGAAAAGATATGGGAAAAGTCGGCGACCACTGTTGCCGCGCCGAACAGCGTCGTGCGTCTATTCAAAGTCGCCATCCCCGCGCAGGTGGAAGGTGTCTGTTTCCTCAAACTGTCCCTGTCGGAAGCCGGAAAAGAAACGCCTCCCAATATCTACCGGCTGACGACGAAGGAGAAAGATTATACCACGCTTTCACAACTGCCGTCGACCGTCCCCGAAGCGTCGCTGTCCCTTACAAAACATGACGGGACGTATACCGGCAAAGTAACAATGAAAGCGCATGACCGGATATCTTTCTTCAACCGCATCAAAGTATTCGACCGACAAACCGGCAAACGCATCCTGCCCGTACACTATTCGGACAATTACATCACATTAATGCCCGGCGACCGGCAGGAAATCGCTCTGGAGTTCACCTCCCCCCTGCCGGAAGACCGTATCGAAATAGTCATCGACAGCTGGACTGCCGGACGGATCACATTGAGCCAAAGACCGTAACCCGTTTGCCTCAGAACCGGAAGCCATCGACAGCCGGACTACACCGTTGAGTCGTTAAAAACATATTTTTTACAATACCATCTAATTATTTCTTTCTTATGCTTTATCAACATTATCACCGGATTTGATTCTTCATTCAGTGTCGCAGCAATTTCTTTCAATTTACCTTTCAATTCCCCTCTCTTGTAAGATTCAACAAGTTGGTAGGCTTCCAAAACGTTTCCCAAAATGCAATTTCATTATTTACGGATGGTTTCAGTCTTATTCCTTGCTTATTTGAATAATCGTCATTGTAGATCGTGTATTCAAATAGCGTGTTTTCCTGTTTGTCGTACATCAGACTTGGGCTTGGGTATCCAATTGTCCTGATCAGGGATTATTGAATAATCGTCGGAGATTATTGTCATCGTATATTCTCCACTTATTATCCGGTGCGATTTGTTTTTTTCAAAAGGGATGTAGATTTTTTATGATGCTCCCATTCTGTTTGGATATAATGAAATGCCAGGATTGACGGCCTCTCGTTTCGCCCCCTTTATTGTTTATTGATGAATCATAGCAGATCAAATAATCTTTGTCGTAAATGTGTATATTATCGTATCTGACGTTATTCGGGTAGCTGATACTTCGTTTGAATTCTCCATATAAATCGTAGACAAGGATTTTTTCTCTTCCAATTTCATTGACAAATATTTCACGGTTATCTTCATCCAGGGTGATCCCGTTAATGAACAGGTATTCTTCAGCGCCTTGTCCCATCCGGTTTATCTTTCTCAAGGCCTTTCCGTTTCTGTCACAGATAAAAATGTCTCCATCGTTTATTCTATTTTTTACCAGTATGATTTCCTTGCCCATTGTCAATACGAAACCTTGAGTCAAAAAGTCGTTAGTGGTTTCTAACTGATTTCTTTCTTGTTTATCAGCATGGCGTCTTCCACGCCCGGCGCACCGGCCATCACGGGACTGTCTTTCGTGAATCCGTAGATGCGCCCGTCCACAGGTTCGTCGCCGTACCGGATGGAAAGATGGACAATCCAGTTGCCTTTTACATGGAAACGGTCGTGTAGCTCCATTCGTGTTTTACGTATACATACGACATCACCATGCAGGCAAAGGCAACCGACAATCCCAGCAGGTTCACAACCCGCAGCGACCGGTTTTTATTTAAACGTCTTGTCCAACTATCCATGAAAACGTTGAAGTTTGTTTCCACGGATTACGCGGATTTTCGCAGATTTTTTTCTGTGTCAATCCGTGCAATCTGCGGATAAGTCGATGAATCATATTTTCGGAAACCCGACGGCGTGATGCGTAAATTGACAGACGTTTCCAAACTTCATTCACTCGGTTGGCATCACCGGATAGAAGTAGAAGAAGGCATAGGGAAAATGTACGATTGGTACCGGAAGTAAATTATTTACTCCCGAAATCGCTATTTTTTTTACCAAAGTATTGTTTGTATAAAAAAGATTTTTATATTTGTCCCGAAATTTCATTGATTTTTTATATGAGTGCAAACAGGCAAAGTTTCTTCACTTCGTTTCTTGAATTTTTACATGTCAGGTGTACGCTATGCGGGAAGAACATTTCCGCCTACTCAATCAATGGTTTGAAGACTGTCTGTAAAGTAATCTCCAAACCTGTATTTTGTTTTTGTAATAACTCACGGTTAGCTTTTTTGGGGAAAAACAACTTGGCATAAAATAGCTGCTTCAGGAAATATGTTGCGCCACTTGCCTGTAAGTAGCTGTAACCCATTCTCGCGGATTTTTATAATAGTTTGTTTAAGAATCTAAATTATAAGTGGCCTCTCCGGTAATACCGGCAGATAAACAGATAAAATAATCATGATTTCATTATTAAAATAATAACATTATAAAACGTAAGATTATGAAAACAATTAATGATTTAAAATTGACAACTTTATCCAGAAATGTATTGGAAAAAAGGCGAATGAATCTATTAAAAGGAGGCGGTGGACCAGGTAGACCCACCGGGCCAACCGGACCAACCGATGGCGACTGTCTGGGCACTAGTTGTAATTGTGGAACAACTGATCCGGCTAAAAAAACTACAACGGACACATGGTATAAAGCGTAATTAACGTAAGGCATGCTTGCAAAGCAAGCATGCCTTATAATTTATTTAATCTGAATTCATGCAATAAAAATAAGACTCTGGAGCAGTAAACACCAAAGAGTTTAAAATATAAAAACATTATGATCAATTACTGTTTTAATGACAAAGAATGTTTTCTAACTCCGCGAAAAGATTACAGACTGCTTCTTCAACGGACAGATAACAGGATTCAAATCATAAAGAGAAAAAAAATACCGGATAAGGACACATATTGCCCGGATCGAACCAATTTACATTCCGGGCATATTACCGCAGAAGGAGTGTATCGTCAATTGGCAAATATAAGACAGATCGGTTTTGAAGTTACCGATGCCTGTAATTTGCAGTGCACCTATTGTGCTTACAGGAATTTTTATGATGATTTTGATAAACGGGAAAATCAATATATGGATATAAAAAAAGCCAAATTACTGATTGATTTTGTAACTGAAAAATCAAACACTCCGGCGAATAAATCCCCAAGGAAAGAAATATTAGTTAATTTCTATGGGGGTGAACCATTGTTAAATATGGATTTTATCTCGGAAATGGTATCCTATGCTAAGCGCATGGAAAACGATTGTGTTAAATTCAGATATAACATGACAACCAATGGAGTTCTGTTAAAAAAATACCTGACTTTCTTTATTCAATATGATTTTGATATACTGGTAAGTTTAGACGGTTCAAAGGAACATGATGCCTATCGTTTATTTCATAACGGAAAATCATCTTTCGATACCGTTTATGGAAATATGATCTTTATCCGGGATAATTATCCGTTTTTTTTCGAGCAGAATATTTTATTTAATACAGTATTACACAACTTGAACAATCGGCAGGAAGTTTTTAATTTCTTTCGGCGTGAATTTAACAAGGTGCCGTCATTCGCAAAGGTAACGGATGTTGGCATAAAGCCCGGAAAGGAAAAAGAATTTGATTTTCTGGCTACGCCCAAACAGGAGATACCGGATGATAAATCGGAAGCTGAAATGAAACGGGTGATGGACTTGAATTATGATAAAACCGAAAAAACACAGCAATTTATTTTTCTGTATAGCGGGAATAAATACAATAGTTATAATGATCTGTTATTAAAAAAAGAAAATTTCAAATGTATATCAAGCGGCACGTGTTTCCCGTTTTCCAGGAAAATATTTATGACGGTCAATAACAAACTCTTCCCTTGTGAAAAAGTAGGGCATCAGTTCTCTTTTGGAGAAGTGACGGACAAAAGTGTAAATATTAATTGCGAAGAAGTGGCGCAAAAATATAATGGATACTGCGATTCATTGAGTAAACTGTGCAAACGTTGTTATTGCGTAGGATCCTGTATGGTATGTATGTATGCTGTGAAAGATCTGGGGAAAAAACCGGTTTGCAAAAGTTTCGTTAATAAGAAGCAGGAATTTGATGATCATTTACATAAAGGTATGGAAGAGTTATCCAAAACCCCTGAATTATATAAACGTATCATGGATGAAATTGTTAAAATTTAGAAAAAGTATCAATATCTATGGAAAATATAAGCGTACTGTGGTTTTATCTTGAACCTTACGTTTTTGTAAGCGAAGACAAGGTGGGATTTTTTTTCTATAATGCAAATTCGGGAAAAGGAATGTCGTTCGCTAAAAGTGAAATCATCAATAACGTGGTAAAATATTTACAAAATCCGGAGAATATGTACAGTATCCGGATCGGAGTGAAAGAACTGGAAAACGAACCGTTGTATCAGTTTATTCAATCTCTTCAGGAAGCATCCTTCGGGGATATGATGGAAGGGCATTTACCAAAGCCAGTGATTATGCCTCCGATCCTGAGCCTTCAAAAAAAGGTAGAACGCCTGAAATCCGATTTTTCCCTGCTGAATCATAATATCCTGTCATATTTACATGAAGTGACGGTTTTTGTAAACGGTAAATGTAAACATCGCTGCAAGTCATGTCCGGATATGTTTAAACAATTTCCATGCTGTACAAAGTCGAATGATACGCTTGATTTCAACCTATTGAATGATTTTCTTTATTCCATATCTTATATCGGGGCTTCTGTTAATATTACCGGCGGGGATCCTTTTCTGTATACTGAATTTCATAAACTGTATGAAGTGCTTGAACAGAGGAATTCTTTAAAGACATATATTGTGAATTACCGTAATATTCCGGAAAATTCGGATGTATTAAATTTATTTACAAATCAATCATTCAGGCTTAAAATCACAGTCAACGATTCATACCGAGTGAATATGCTGGTCGCTATTGCGGAAAGATTACAGCAGCTTAATATAAACCAGCTGTGGGAAACAGGTATTACTTCCGTACGCGAATATGAAAAAGCGAAACGTTTAAGTGAACAGTTATCCCGGCGGAATATTGAAGTTACAATCCTTTTCTAAAAAACAAATAACATGAAACACGGTTATATTTTTCTTTTTATCGCGATCAGCATCCTGTTTGCAGGATGCAAAAAGCAAGCAGAACGTAATATAGACATTTACACCATTGACTTTGAGCAATGTTTTGAGACGGAAAGGCAGATGGCGGTATCGGAGATTGCGGACGATGTTGAATACATTGAGTTGAAAACGCCGGAAGACGTTATTGTTACCAGAGTCTGGGATGTGAAACAGATTGACGATTATCTGCTTATTGAGGCACGTCATAATGTATATCTTTTCCATAAGAACGGACGCTTTATTCGGGAGATAGGTTCCTGTGGCCAGGGTCCCGGAGAATATCTTGTTTCCAGTGGAGTAGAAATTGACCGTAAAAAGAGAGAAATTATCATTGCTGATACGGAGAAATTTCTGTTTTATGATTTGGATGGAAATTTCTTACGCAGCAAAAAATGGAAACATGATACTAAAATAGGTATTTCCGATACTATCTTATGGATAAGTGATATAGCTACAAACTGGCGAAAGTGGAAAGCGGTTGCCGTTTCATTACAGGAAGTAGGAGATACGCTTGCCCGCATACCCAATCCCCTGTATGGACCGATCATGCATTCGGATAAGATATCGGTAAATGGCTCACCTTATACGAAAATGTTCTATTATAAAAACGATTCATTATACTTCAAAGGAGATGACTCGAACGATACGATATGGAAATTATCCGGTGTACATGCGGAACCTTACGTTTTTATTGATATGGGAAAATACAAACTGCCGCTTGAATTTGAATCCTGGTATTATTCTCGTGACGCATACAGGAAGAATGGCGATAGATATTGGGGTGTAGCTTCAGTAGTCGAAGACGATCATTATTTTTTTCTTTTGTCCCAAAACAGATTATTTATTAGAGACAATCTTAATTTTAAATATATCGTTTATGACAGGAAACAGAAAGAAGGCTTTTTCGTAAAAGACAGTAACGGCATGGGGCTGACTGACGATATTTTGGGCGGCCCTCCCGTCTGGGTGCGTTGGGCTTCGGATGAATACTATATTGACACGATTACGGCGGAAGAACTGTTGGAGCATACGAAAGCCGGAACTTTCACTCCGCACGAACCGTTAAAAGAGCAGCTTTCACGCTTGAATGAATATGGTAATGATCTCATTATTTTATGTCGCAGAAAAAAACAAATACGATGAAACACGGATCTATTCGTTCATTTATCATGATCTGCCTCCTGTTTGCGGGATGCAAAAAGCAAGCAGAACGTAATATAGACATTTACACCATTGACTTTGAGCAATGTTTTGAGACGGAAAGGCAGATGGCGGTATCGGAGATTGCGGACAATGTTGAATATATTGAGTTGAAAACGCCGGAAGACGTTATTGTTACCAGAGTCTGGGATGTGAAACAGATTGACGATTATCTGCTTATTGATTCAAGCCATTTTATGACCGGAAGAATTTGACTTTTTTTGAAGAAAATATATTTATGAAACAAGAAGATATTTTGGATATAAGACTTGACCGGCAAGGCATTTTTGCATTACAGGAACTGAATACCTATAAATTTGGAAAAATAACCCTTATGCCAGACGGTAAAATATATGCGGATATAAATAAAGATTCGATAGGAAATATTAAGGAACCTATAGTAGATGTATTATGCAGAGAATTGATATATGGTGATTCTTGGAGACATACTCGGTATCAGGTAAGACCTTGCAACCAATGTCGCTTCAAACTGATTTGCCCATCCCCTTCCCACTATGAATCCGCTATTGGTAAACCAAACCTATGTCATGTAAAGACATAATATCATTATGAATCTTATAAAAAAGACTATGAAGTATCACTTAAATATTTTTATCATGAGCAGCATCTTATTTATAGGATGCGGTAAACAGGGAGAACGCGACACGGACAAATCTTCTGGAATCTACATAATTGACTTTGAGCAAGGCCATGATACAGAACAGCAAATGTTTATTTCAGAGATTGCCGATTCGGTGGAATACATTGAATTGAAAACACCGGATGATATTGTTGTTACAAGAATTTGGGATATAAAACAGTTTGACGACTATCTGTTAATTAGAGCGCGTCATGATGTTTTACTTTTCCATAAGACAGGCCAGTTTATCCGGCAAATTGGCGCTATGGGTCAAGGTCCCGGTGAATACATTGTTTGCTGTTATATTGACTATGATCGAAAAAAGAAAGAGATAGTGATTGCCGACACACGAAAATTTCTGTTTTATGATTTAGAAGGGAAATTTTTACGAAGCATAAAAAGAGAGATAACCATTCCTTTCATAGGCGTTTCCGATTCTATTTTATGGATAGGAACAGAAATATCATCACCATATTCAAAGTATAAAGCGGTTGCCATTTCTTTACAGGGAGATGAAGATACGCTTGCGTATTTACCAAATCCACTATGTGGGATTATAAAGTCAAATGGAAGAGGATCACATGGTAGCGCACTAACCAGATATTTCTATCACGAAAAAGAATATTTATTCTTCAAGGGAGATGTGTCAAATGACACGATATGGAGAATATCCGGATTAGATGTCGAACCTTATGCTTTTATAGATATGGGAAAATATAAATTACCTGTTGAATTTGAACCATGGTATTCTTCCAGAGAAATATATCTACAGAATATAGATAAATATTGGTGTGTGAATTCAATGATAGAAGGCGATCGCAATTTTTTTCTGTATTCCAACAAAAGAAGTTACGAAAATAAAGATAGGAAAGGTGATGCAGAGTTCGTCAAATATATTGTATATGACAAAGAAACGAAAAAAAGTTTCTCTGTAAAGGACAATAACGGTATAGGGTTTTCAGATGATTTTCACGGAGGCCCTCCCCTCTGGCCGCTCTTTTCTTCTGAGGACTATTATATGAATTCAATTGTGGCAGATGTGTTGTTGGAAGATGTCGAAGCCGGGGAATACACGCTATCCCCACCATTCAAAGAACTGCTTTCCCGGATTAATGAAGATAGCAATGATCTCATTATTTTATGCCGCAGAAAAAAATAAATACGATTATATAAAAGATACGTACGCATGAAACGGGAAAATACGGATGAAGGAGTTGATATACTGATAGATGCGTTCAAATTATTGCTGAAAGATATGCCGGACTTACATTTGGTAATAGTAGGAGACGGCGATATTAAAAAATAAGTTGCTATGAAACAAAAAACAGTGCTTTCCTTTTGCATTACCTGCAAAAACAGGATTCATCAGATCAAACAGACATTGAGGAAGAATCTTGACGACAACGTCTTGTGCAGGGATTTTATAGAATTTGTACTGGTGGATTTCGGCAGTACCGACGGACACCGCGAATGGATTCTTTCGGAATTTACCGATGAACTGGATAGTGGATATTTGCGATATTACTATACGGAAGCGCTTCCGTTCTGGCATG
>JAITBC010000001.1 GCA_031283785.1 Tannerella sp.
CCCGATCGATGGAGCCTTGTCCGAACGGAGAATCATGTTATAATTGAAACGCTGTCTTCCATATCATTTTGATAATATTCATAAAATAATTGCTTTCCTGATGAAGTTTGATCATCTTCTTCCACAATTTTACGGTACGTAGATTCCCGTTGTGTAGATAATTAGACAAAGCCTTCCTTCCCAAAGAAGCCTAAATTTGAGTTTATCAATTTTGTTGAATTTGGAACTATCGGTATCTGTGTCTGCATTTTTTTTATCCGTTTTTTTTGCAAATATACGACTTTTCCTGTTTGCGCAGATAATTCTTTTATATAGCTGTTATTGACCATATTAATGATTTCGCAGGGCAGGAGTTCCGAGACTTGCACCGCCAAGTGGAATGGGTGTGCCGCCGAGCACGGCGCACAAAAATAGAGGCAGGGACAAGCCCCGCCTCTACCCACAGATATTTTACAATACAATCTCTATTTCATTGGACATGAATCTTTTCAATTGTTGTAAAATTTTCCGCTCCCATTCCGGGATAATTTGTTTCCGGTTTGCCTGAAGCTGTCTGGCAGTTCATGGCGACGCGCACCCAATAATCTATGCCTGTATATTTTAGCGGAATTACCGTTCTGAAATGGATCTCTGCGCCTTCCATATCGTTTGTGATATTCATCCGTGTAGTAAACAAGTTGCCGTCGGCTGCTCCGGCATTGACGGAACGCGAAACCAACAGGTTTGCCTGCCTGAGATCGGGCATCTCGTAACCGGGTTTCCGGTTACGGATAAACCTGACGGAGCAAGTCAGATGACCGTCGGCATCCACCGCAGGTTTCTGCACCCATTCAAGCGTCAGGTATGGCGTAACTGTAAAGTCTTTCGTAGCCATTCCGTCTATCGTGACGAGTTCTCCCGCGTCATCATTATCCGCATTGACGTCATCGTAAGGGAAGAACGCGCCGCTGTAGGGCAACAGGCGGTAGACGCCCCGGAAGATTTTTGTATTACGATACGTACCGTCCTGCTGTACTTTCAGCGTCCGGTTGGATGTATAGGTAGCGCTATCTTTCGCCCAGCTGATTTCACGGATGCGGATAATACCCGCGCCTTGACCGACTTGAAAAGGTTGATTCAGATGATCGAACAGTCTCCCTTCGATCGTACAGTCCGGCGCTTCATAATTGTCTATTTCACAACTTGCAAGCGACAAACAGCAAAAAACAAATACGCTATAAAAATTTAGCTGTTTCATGTCTTGAAATTTTAAATGTTATTGATTTCTGTTTTTCTGTAACAATGGATTATTTTGAAGTTCGCCGGATGGGATCCCTTCATAATAACGATTTCTGTCGAATGTAACCGGTTCGCAATAGTGTTCGCCCTGTTTGGCGTCATAAATATACTTGCCTTCGGGAATGCCGTTTTCGTCGACCGTAGCGCCTTTAGTAAACATAAACGAATACAAACCTCGCTTGTTCGTTTGGTTAAATTGCGTATCAAAAGTGAACCATCGCATCAAATCCCAATAGATTTTCGCCTCGTTAGCGAGTTCTTTATACCGTTCGACACGTAGAATCTGCAAAGCGCGGTTAGGGCCTTCGACCCATGCTCCCTGACCTTTAGGGCCGGGTTTTGTCCAATTTGTATAAGCCGGATCGCTTGAAAGTTCGGCCTTGCCTGTCAGCAAATTGGCGCCTGCACGGTTGCGCACGGCATTGATACATTCATATGCATCCTGTTGCATGTCGACGCCTTGATAGTTCGTTTCCCCGCTTTGATAGAGTTCAATAGCCGCTTCGGCGCGGTTCAACAGGATTTCCGCATAACGCATCTCTATCCAGGATTGCATGGATTCCTCCAGTTTGACGGAAGCGAGCGGCATGCTCAAGTCCAGAAATTTCCGCAGTAAGATGCCGGTCATCGTGCTTCCCTGTCCATTCCATTTCATTTTAGGGCCGTCCAAACCGGCTATGAAGATTTTCATGCCCGGAATATCGTCGTATGTAGCCGATTCCGTATTGTTGTTATTCTGGGTAATAATCCGCGAGTTGCCCGATGCAAACATGTTTTTCTCCGGTATCCTCGAATCGGTTTGACCATCCCTGTAATTAAAGTTGGTAGCGCCGTCGTCGATACTGAATTTTTTGAACTTGTCTACCGCAGGGTCGATATCCTTGTTAAATACGCCTGAACGGACATCAATTTTAAAACCCCGCGCCATCATGCCCGGAACGAAAATCTGCGCGCACAGGCGAGGTTCGGCAGCGTCCCACATCTGATGGCAATTGTCATACGCAAGGTAGTAGCCTTCTTCGTCGAAGGCGCTGAAATGACCTTCTTCGTTCAGCGGCAAACCGTCAAAGAGTTCAACCCAGTCCAGGGGGACGCCATAACGACCGCCGTAAGTCGTCGTTAAACGCACGGGGCTAAACAACGCATCCATGGAGTGAGTGGTCATCAAATAGTCGTTTTTGCGCAGCCACATACTTTCATTGTTATTATCGCATTTTTCCCATACTTCGGCAAAATTGGCCGCTTTGTCCGCATTGGCATTGTGCAGATCATAATGGCCTTCTACGAGTTTCGCCGCATCCCAGGCCTGTTTGAAATACCCGACCGCCCTGTCGGCCGGAATGCCTTGAAGTAACATGCCGTCTACCTCCCAATCGGGGAATTTATCATGACCGTAACGGGCCGTGGCAGCTGCATACAATGCGACGCGACTTTTCAACCCGGCAGCGACATATTTGTTCGCGCGACCGGCTTCACTTGTTTCGGTCATACCGGCCATCGCGTCGTCCAGGTCTTTCAAAATAAATTCGTATGTATCTACATGACTGCTTCGGGCTATCCATAAGGCGGATTCATCATCCGGATCGAGCGTTTGCGGCGCTTCGATAATCGGCATGCCGCCGTATCGTTTTACCAGTTGAAAATAAACGTAGGCACGAATAAATTTAGCTTCGGCAATCCATGCCGAAGCATAAGTCGCCAACTCGGGATAATTAGGCAGGTCGTTAATCAATGTATTAGCCTGCCGTATGAGCTTAAAACCGTCGCTCCAGTAACCGCCGCGGTGATATTGTCCGAATCCGCTGTCTTCATTGCACATTTCACCCGTTAACGTCCCTATTTGCCAAATGTTCAATGTATTGAAATAACCACTGTTTGACGAGTTATTCGCTGCATAGTGGAAATCTTCCATCGGCAGGCTCCGGTACATGCCGGCCATGTAGGCTTTGATACCTCCTTCGGAATAGATGTCCTGAGCCGTCAGGATGTTTTTGGGTGTAATGTCCAAATCGACGCACGACATAAACCCGCCTATGGAAGATAGCGCCATTATGATATAATATATCTTTTTCATATTTAATCTATATAATGAGTTAAACCTTGGTTGTTAAAATTTAATCGTACCGCCAAAATTGATGGTACGGTTCAGAGGATACATGTAACCGTAAAGTTCGGTAGGCTTTTCCGGGTCGAGTCCCTTTACTTTCGTAATGGTAAACAGGTTGTACGTATTGACATACAAACGAAGATGTTGAACGCCCAATTGATTCGTCACGATGTTCCGGGGCAGCGTAAATCCCAATTCCATGTTTTTCATACGGGCATATATGCCGTTTTGGATATTAAACTCCGAGTTGGTTTCGGCGCGCGTCAAACCGTAGGGATAACGACCCGAAGTCCACTGTGTCGCAGGTATGTACGGATCTATGTCAGGATCGACGGGATGCCAGCGATCGAACAGAATCGGCAGCGCATTACCGTCCCATGCAAGCGGTATAAGCAATTGTTCTCCGTAAGATACATACGACATGGCCGACCCTTGCATTTGCACCGTCAGGTCAAACCATTTATATTGCGCCCCGAAAGTCAACGCAAAATTCATCAGCGGATAGTTCCGTTGATCCTGAAATGAAGATCCCGGGTTAGTGGTTGTAGCAATCGGATGATCGTCATCACCATCAATCACGCCGTCGCCGTTCCAATCCAAGTAAATCGGATCGCCCGGCAATGTGCCGCTGTTCGAATAAATGGAACGGGCTATCTCGTCGTAAGATTGGTAAACGCCGGCGGCTTCCTTGCCAAACCATATATCGGTATAACGTCCGACCTGATTGTTACGCCAATAGTCGTAAGAATTTGTCCGATCGGGCTGTACCTTCTTGGTCAACATACCGCGAGTCATGGAAACAAAACCTGTTACATCATAACCGAAATCCCTGTTTATATGGTTGTGGTGTCTCAATTCAAATTCAAATCCTTTATTACGGTCGGCATTGAGGTTCGCCTGAGAGATGCCCGACCCGAATGTTCCCGGAACAATGATCGACGGGGTATCAAGCAAACCATCCCTGTCACGCCGGAAAAGGTCAAACGAAAATCCGAACAGTCCGCGCCATAAATCCATGTCGACGCCGATATTTTTCATAGTTGCCGTATACCATGTTATATCGGCGTTTGGCGCGTTACGAAAACCTAATGCATTCGTAAACGTGTTGCCGAATACGTAACCGGAAGGTCGGCTACGGTTACCGCCCGAGGCCGGATAATCGAATCCTTCGACAAATTGAAACGCTGAAGCACTGTCGTCGCCAAGTATTCCCCATGATCCCCGGAATTTCAAATTGCTGACAAGCGGGATACGATCCTTGAAAAACGACTCTTCCGAAACACGATAAGCTAATTGGACGCTCGGAAAGAACCCCCACTGCTTACCCTTTGGAAACTTGGACGACCCATCATAACGAAAAGCAAGTTCCAAGATATATTTACTGATAAAATCGTAATTCAAACGACCGACCAAAGCCTTGTTGGCGCTTTCCGACAAACCACTTCCGTACCCTTCCTGATTTTCGGTATCACCCGCAAACAGATAGGGTATGGGCATACTGAAATAACGCATGGCGCGTAAATCATAGTTCTGCCCGTAGCTTTCTTCGTACAGCGCCAAGACCGCCACATGGTGTTTTTCGATAAACGTGTTGTCGTAGTTTAACGATGCGTTCCACAAGGTGGAATAACTGGTAGCGTAATTACGGGTCAGCTGCGTCGGAGAGTTTCGCGTATAGGTCGTGTAGGTATCATTCGCCACATTATACGTGTATTCGTTAAAAGCCTTCCTGAAATTGGAATTATCGTCGAATGTCCGGTCATAGCTGAACATAAAATTAGCCGACAGACCTTTAACATGCGGAACCTGATAATTGAGCGACATGTTGGACTGTAAGATATGTTTCTTATTGTTTACTTCACCACTCAGTTCGGGATGAATCAAAGGTACAACGTTTTCGATATCGCCGCTGGTCGGGTGCGTATAGTAAGGCGCCGTATTGTTGGCGTAAACGGCATCCGTAGGTTTGGAACGCCATAATCTCGCAAAAATCTCCGCCGAACCGTAGCGTTGACGATTTGTCTGATCCGTAATGTAATTCAATCGAACGGATGCTTTAAGGTTGTCCATAATGTTGGCATTGAGGTTTGTCCGCAGATTGTAGCGTTCATAATTCGACGAATTTGTTTTGAAAAAACTTCCCTGATTGTTGTAACCGAGATTGACAAAGTAATCAATTCTGTCGGTTCCGCCCTGAATGGAAATATTGTGTTGTTGCTGCTCGGCCGTATTGCGCATTACTTCACCGTACCAGTCGGTATCGGGCATCTTGCCGTCCTTCAAATCCTGAAAATATTGCTCGTCATATACTTTGTGCGGATTTGTCGTATTACGCATGGTTGTTTCGTTAAATAACAAAGCACGATCCCAGGCATTAATAGGATCCAGTATTTCAGCCGGCATCTGAATCCCGTAGTAGCCGGAATATTCGATAGACGCCTTTTGTTTTGCGCCTGTTCGGGTGGTGATCAGTACCACCCCGTTCGCGGCTCGCACGCCGTAAATAGCTGCCGAAGCATCCTTCAAGATAGAAACGCTTTCGATGTCATTCGGATCCATGCGCGGAAAATCGCCGCGCGGAACGCCGTCCACAACAAACAAGGGACTACCCAGTCCGCGAATATCAAACTGGTTGGTGAACTGTCCCGGTTCTGCCGTCTTTTGAATCACGCGCAGCCCGGACAATTTGCCGGTCAGCATGTTCTGAAGATTTACGTTCTTGGTCGCGACTATTTGCTCATTGCTTACGGCAACGACCGAACCCGTCAGCGTCACCTTCTTCTGAACGCCATAGCCGACAACGACCACTTCTTCCAGCGCGGCGACGTCTTCCTCCAGCTGAACGACTAAATTAGATTGATTCCCTACGGTTATGCGTTGTGTCACATATCCGACGTAGGTAATTGTCAATACGGCATTAGGAGGTACGTCCGGCAGTGAAAAATGACCGTTGACGTCTGTCGCCGTCCCTTTCGCAGTTCCGACAATCGATACACCGGCTCCGATAATTTCTTCCCCGGTCTGTTTGTCGGTTACAGTTCCCGTCATGGTCTTCGTCTGGGCGAAACTCTGAAAAACCGTCAGGAAACAACACATCATCCCAATAAAATATTTTCGGATGAATTCATTCTTTTTTTTAAAATTCATGTTCATAGATTTATACTGTTTATAAGATTCATGTAATTCATTATAATAAGATACTTTTTGCAGCGCTATTTTCAGCCCTGTCATAAAGGGGCTCATTTGTTTTTAATAGTATATTGTACATCCTCTTTGAGACCATATACTAAATAATACCGTCCCGTCTCATACGGGATTCGTCAGGAACTGTCTAATAGAAAAATAATCTTCTCCATAATTCATAAATTTTTATGTTTAACATCTAAACCGCCTGTTCCATTTTCCGATAAAACAGATTCAAATTTTCTCTTCCCCAACATAACCGGACGGGGACACGTTGCGCGTGTCGTACAAACCGATACGTGCAACGTAATATGGTTCTGCGTATCCCGGCCTGTGCGGCCACGCCACACGGCATGCACCCCAGAAACATAAATACGGTATTGGAAATCTTTGGAAACCAAAAAAGATAAATGCTGCACGTCTAAAAAACGTGCATGAAAAA
>JAITBC010000113.1 GCA_031283785.1 Tannerella sp.
TCTCCGGCATACGTCCGTGTGCCGGAGGGAGATGAAAGCGTTTCCGGGCGACTGCCCGAAGCGCATGAACACGTTATTCAAACCCTTTTCAGACCGACCGCACGCAACGGCATCCGACGCCGGCTCCCGAACCGGAAGGTGGGAGCGAAAATAAACGGCGATTTTCTGTATTCAATTGAATACATTTAAGATAACAACAAAAACGATAACTATACAAATAAATTAGATTATGAAACATAAGATTTTAATATATACAGTATTGAGTCTGGTTACATGTGCTTTAAGCGCACAGGATGTAGCCGGTCGAAAAGTGACGTGGGACTATCCTGTAAAAACATATACAAAGGAGTGGGAGCAACTTAAAACAGTTCAGGAAAGGAGAGGTATCTGTCAAATGCCGGCAGATGTGCTGTCCTCGTTATCAACGGAAGATTTGACGGACATTTGTATGCGGTATCCGTTACTGATTGCGGATTTTATAGGGACATCACATGACAGGGCGCTTGATTCATTATTCAAAAATTTTAATGGAGTCAGAGAACTTATGAAAAGAAAAGATGCAGTGAAAGGATTGTTGCACTGGTACGAAAACGCTATACAAAACCTCTCTTTTTTAACCGGGGATGCATCTGATATCGAAAAAGGACGTTTGACCTACAAAATTATTGTGGCAGAACTGTTATTAAGCCATTGTCAATTGTCGGATGATGCCCAAAAAGACGATTATGCGAAAATAGTACGGATCCTTTTGAACTGTTACGAAAAAATGCCTGAGTATCCGGAATCTTTTGGCGGTTATTCATTTGGCGCGAATTGCTATTCAAGAGCCAAAATCATTTCCCGAATAGATGCGAGCATCTATGAGAAAATACCTGGGGGATCTAATAATCAATTGTTCACCAGGGCTGAACCTGATGCGCAAGCCATGCGAGTCATTGATGAATTGTCTTATAAATTAATTGATGAAAAATGAAAAAAGTTCTTTTTCTATTCCCGGCAATTACTTTTCTGTTATCCTGCGGGCAGAATCAGGAACAGGAAATGCCGGAAGAGCCGTATACAATGCCCTGCGGCTGCAAAGACGAATGGATTGTCCAACAGTCAACATGCAAGGACGATCCGGTATGGGACTATCCGGTAAAACCATCTACCGGGGAGTGGGAACAGCTTCGTACGGTTGAAGAAAGGAGAGCTGTCTGTCAGATACCGGAAGATATATTGTCTTCGTTATCAACGGAAGACTTGACGGACATTTGTATGCAATATCCGTTACTGATTGCGGATTTTACAGGTTCAGTACGTGACAGAGCACTTGACTTATTATTTGAAAATTTCAATGGAGTCAGGGAACTTTTCCAACGTGAAGATGCATCAAAAGGATTATTGAAATGGTATAGATGCGCCATACAAAACTTCTCTTTTTTAGACAGTGATGCTTCCGATATTGAAAAAGGACGTTTTACCTATAAAATTCTTATAGCAGAACTTTTATTAAGCAAAGCGCCGGATGACGCCGATTATGTTGAAATGGTGCGACTTCTTGTTTGCAGTCGCGAAAAAATGCCTGAGTATCCGGAATCATTTGGTCTCTATTCGTGGGATTACAATTGCTTTGCCAGAGCAAAAATCATGCTCAAAATAAATGAACGAATCATTGATGAGATTCCTCAAGGTTTTGAAAATCCCTTTTTCACAAACTTTCCATATAATGAAGATAAACAAGGTAATATCGCATATAAACAAGCCAGAATCGCAATTGATAAGCTATCTTGCCGTTTCATTGATTAGTTTTTAGATCATTTAATTATTCATCGTTTAAATCAAATTGCTATGTTCAAATTATATTATATTTTCGTATGGTTCTTTGCCTCTTTCTATTTTTTGAGTGCGCAAACAGTATATTATTCAAGTTCTCCTGTACCGCCCGGCGGTATTAAAACTCCGAAAGGAAGCCCTGTAACATCAGGAGGATTAAATGAAACTCGAACTTTACAAGCAAGGCGGGCAAATGATGCCGAAAAGATTCAACCTTACCCAAATGCACAATTAGTCTATGATGTTTCACCGGATAATGCAAGCAGTCTCAAGACTTATAACTGTCATGGTTACGCATGGATTTATACGGACTATTCAGTTCCCGGTCTTCAACGCGAATTATCTACCGGAAGTCAACAATGTGCAGATGTCTATACAACTGACGGCAGTTACATTGAGGTAACCCACAGAATACCGGGCGCAAAGGTATTCCATCATAATCATTCTGCTGTTATTACCAGCGACACAAACTATTACATTTCCAAGTGGGAGGAATCCGGGCCATTAGTGAGACATTTGTGGAATGACAGCCCTTACAATTCTTCCATGAGCGCGGCGCAATATTTCATGCAACCCGCTCTAATTCCTGTCGAGGGGCCAAGTTCTTTTTGCGGCACAGCCACATTCAAAGTACCCATAGTGGCTGCCGGCCATACGTTAAGTTGGAGCGTTTCCAGCGGTTTCACCATTAATGGCGCTACGAACCAGCCGTCCGTTTCCGTTTCAGTCAGTACACCCTCAAAGTCGGGTACGCTTTCGGTAGCTATAAATGGAGTTACACGGACTTTATCTATCTCCTCAAATTGTCAGATCAATCCCGGCATTTCCGGCCCCTCTCTGCTTTGCTCCGGTTCTTCCGGTACGTTTACGGTAAGTAATGCGCCCCCGGGTTATACCTGGACATGCAGCAGCAGTCTGACGTCGGGGTCATCGTCGGGCAACAATAAAACCTTTACGGCGAGCAGTAGCGGCGATGCTCCCGGATGGGTAGCCGTGAATCAGGGTTCGGTTGAACTGGCCAGGAAAGAGGTCTGGATTGGTAAGCCGTATGACACACAGTCCACACACACTATATCTGTTTCGCTGGACAGCCCGACCCCGATTACGCCGTCACTGACGGCCCACAGGCAGAAAATGGGGATAACGAACTATTACTGGGTATGGCATATGAACGACGGTGGCGCCACGCTGAGCAATCCGTATGGCACGCAGGCGACCGTAACCATTACTCAGAGCAGTGGAAAATACCGCCTTAAAGCGTATGGTATCAATTCATGCGGGGGATATACTTCGGGCATACCCCTTTTTATGTACGAATTCTCGGTAGGAGAGGCTTTATACCGCATGACGGCCTATCCGAATCCGGTTTCGAGCGTGCTGAACGTGCAGCTTGAGGAACAGGAACTGGAAACGGCTTCATCGTCGTCAGGCCGGCAGACAGTCACCGGTTCGGCCCCCGTGTACACGATCCGCCTGTACAACGCCGCGGGCACGCTGGTTCTCCAGACCACCGCCAACGACGTCGGAACCGTTCAGTTGAATGTCGGCAGCCTGCCCAACGGCATTTATACGCTGCACGTGCATGACGGCACGGACAGCCCGCCGTTAACG
>JAITBC010000165.1 GCA_031283785.1 Tannerella sp.
ACCAGCACAGCAAATTCATCCCGGGGTATCATTTGGATGATTTGTTTGAATATCGGCTGACCGACTAAATGTTTTTGACTGTCTTTGCCCATAGATTGTGATTTTTATTGTGTGCAACAGCAAAATTACAACTTTTAGGGCGACCTGCAAGGGGAGCCCTTTTTATCAATGAATTTTTAGTCGGTCAGTAGTGTAATGCAATATTATATCATATAGTTATATTACTATATTACTATATTACTATATTAGTATGTTTATAATACAAAAACATACATAGTATATAATATGATATTTTTTTTATATACGTAATATAATAATATTATATATCAGATATATGATAATATAATAGTTATATAATACAATATTATATTGTATAGTTGTATTTTTGTATGATTATATTTATGTATCAGTATATTTATAATTATGACTGTCCGATTAAAAATTCAGTACTATACTTTGCGCGGTATGATTTTGTGCATAGACACAAACGAAAGGCAAAAGGTGAAGAACGAGGCCTGCATGTAGTGCATAGCGGTTTTTCCTTGGTCTTATGCCTTTTGTTTGTGCACAAAACTATCCCGTGCGCAGTATAAAAAAGGCTATCCATTTCCGTTCACTTACAATTTCCGTTTGTGTCGTAGCGCGAATATCGGTACATTCTCCGACGAGAGGCGCCGATGTATTCGTCTTGCGGCAAAGGCGATACTGCTGATTGATTTTGGCTGCTTCCTGCGGCGCTTGTTCCGATTCAATCGCTACGAGTCCGGCCAGGTTGAAGTCCGGCCTGCCGGACGTGCTGCATGTTCCACAGATTGTATTTCCCGGACTGCTCCGTATCGCCGTTCACTACCAGATAACCGGTGGAATGTTTTTTGCCGAAGACGGGCGAGAGGGCGGCAAACAGTTCGACGAGACGCCCACCCGCCTGCGCCATGCGCTCCCGGTCGAGCAGGGAAAAGTGTTTCCGGTAATCGTCCTTCCACCACGGAAATTCCGAAGCGATGATTATATCTTTGATACGCGGCTAGGCGAGGAGCGTATTGCGCAGCTGTCGCGCCCACTCATACAGTTCGTCATAGTTGTATCCGTACATCTTGATCCGGTAACTGCTGGCACTTTCGCGCATATCGTTACTGAAGCCCTGATCCTACAGTTCCAGCGCTTTACTGACGATGTGGCTTTTGAGCGTGTAAGGGAGACCTGCCTGTTCGCTTGGTCGGGTAAAAGAGATGTCGATATGCGCTTACCGGGCGTTGAAGATGGCCGTCTGAAACTGCCGGAAAACCTCTATGCGCCCGATGAGATGATTCATCTGCTCCAAAAGTTATAATAGGTCATATTGCGGATAATCATAAAATATAAAACCGCTACTTTTTATATACAAATAGTATAATATATGAATAACATGATATACAAACACGATAATTATATAATAAAATGCAATATGATATTATTGTATGATTATATTTATATATAAATATGTATTTGTATTTATAATACATATATATCAATAGTATATAGTATCATATTTTTCTATATACATGATAGTATAATATGCAAATATAATAATTATCTTTGCGGCATGATAGCGAAAATACTCAAACCAACAGAGCACTTTTCAGGTATCCTTTATTCGGAACTGAAAGTGAATGAAGGTAAAGCCTCTTTTTCCGGAGCGTTCAACTTTCCTTTTGAGAGAGATTTTACACCCCCGGAGGCTTATTTGCATTATCTTGACCGTCTTGCTGCCTGCGCACAGAAAAGCATAAAAAACCGCCAGTTTCATGCGATTATAAGTGCAAAAGGGAAAGATCATGACAAAACGTTTCTCACTGAACTTGCCAAAAAATGGATGCAGAAAATGGGTTACGGCGAACAGCCGTATCTTGTCTATTTTCACGACGATACGGCGAATAATCATGTACATATTGTTTCGTGCCGTATAAATAAAGAAGGTCAGCGTATAAATCCGTATATGGAAGGACGCCGAGCGGGTATTGCCATTCGGGAACTGATGAATGAAAACCTGAAAGAAAAGGCTGCCGCAGACATAAAAGATGTTTTAAATTATTCCTTTTCGACCGAAGCACAGTTCAAACTTGTTTTGGAATGCAGAGGGTGGAAAATACGTGAGAAGGCAGAAAAAATAAACCTTATAAAAATGATACGACAGCATAGCGTAGACAGGCAGGCAGTTCTTGAAAAAACCGCCCAATATGCGCAGGATAAAGCTCGTATCAATCAGTTACGGGCTATATTTAATAAATATAAAGGTTTGCCCACAGGTCAGTTTCAGAAGCTGATGCGGGAAAGTTTTGGCGTAGAAGTGGTTTTTCATATGTCCAAGGAACATGAAAAACCTTATGGTTATACCGTTATTGACCATGCAAACAAAATGGTCATGAAAGGCGGCGAAATTATGCCGCTTGAGGCCTTAATCAATCCGCTTGACAAAGAAGAACATCGAAAACTTGCAGGTGATTTGATACAAAGTTATTTATCAACCGGAAACAGCATGTATTCAGAACTGAAAGGCGTGATGTACCGTAATGGCTACAGTATGAAAAAACAGGAAATTTTCATCATTGGAGATGAAGCTCCATTGTTATCCCTCACAGATGACATGTACAAACAGTTACGCTATTATGATCGATTGAACGAAGCTAACAGGTTTGTCGTTAAATCACAAACAGAGGCAAACGCTCTGTCTCGATTTTTCTTTGTCCGTGCGAGTAATATACCTGTTCATCCGGAAGCATTGCGTGATGATATACCGTACCGGGAAATGATTTTGTCTTTTGAAAACGATACTGAAGCTCTTCGTGATTATCTGAACGAAACACAACAGGTTTTGTTCAGTCACACGAATCATACATTCCTAATGGATACTCGAAATCATGTGCTTGCCAACGTTACGGGTTTGGGGCTTGAATGCGAGGTTGACCTTGAAAGCTATTACAGCAGAAACAAAAAAGAGATTGACAGCCATATGGATGTTGCTCCCGGTTTATCGGTGCTGGCAACGCTGTTTGGCTTGTTTGGAAGACAATCTTCCGATGAACAGGAATCTGCTCCGAAACGCAAACGAAAGAGAAAAATATAAACTAAATATTCATGTATAAATTAATTGGTTATGATCATTGTATTTGCAAATCAAAAAGGTGGAGTAGGTAAATCTACCCATTGCGCACTGTTCGCTCACTACTTGAGCGAACAAAATAAAGAGGTTCATGTCGTGGATATGGATTTTCAGAAAACGCTTGACAGAAAGCGAATGAATGACTTGTCGCTTTCACAGGTGCGGGATAAGGAAGAAAGCGCTTTTGACAACCCGCTCAGTTATTCTGTTGAATCCATTCCGCCTGAATCGGCAGCCTTTGTTTCTTATGTCGAAAAAGCATTTGGCGATAAAAAGGCTGTTTATCTGTTCGATACGCCTGGTAACCTGAATAATAGCAATACAGTCAGATTGTTGGGTGTTGCTGATTTTATCATTGTTCCTTTTAACTATGAGGAAACGATCCTTGACAGTACCGCCGTATTTATACAGGTGGTTGAGAAGTTTCGCATTGAGGCAAAGATGATGTTTTTACCTACCAACGTGGATGCGCGAGTGAAATTTTCCATCATCGAGGATATAAACAAATTGTTGAGTTCTAAAGGAGTTGTAACGCCTGTATCGCGGCAGCGTGCGGATATTAAGTTTTACAGTACTCTCTCGCTGACAAAAACTCAACGTGAACTTGTAAAACCGGTGTATGATTTTATGTATAAGCAGTTATATTCATAATAATGAAATGGTTAAAAAACAAGACGAAAATGCTCGGATGATCATTATGGTTAAATATCATTAAATAATTGAATTTGGGTGTATTTTGTTTGTGTGATATTGAAAAACTAAATATTTTTGCAATGGGAAATAAGAACAGAAATTCAAAGGATGGCAGCCCGAACCGCACGGTGCCGGTTTCGGTCATGTCAGCACTGGAAAAAGTGAACAAAGGTGATGACACACCATTGTCGAAAGATGAAATCCTGGCGTTTATGTCAGGCAAAACTACCGCAGAGGCGGTCAGTACTAACACAGGGGAAAATTCCGGAACCGTCGAAACAACCCGGCCAGCAAAACAGGAAGTCGAAAAACAGGAAACGACAAACAGAGAAGTAACAGAACAACCGGTAACCGAACAGGAAACGGATATAGACGCTTCTTTTCAAAAGTGGCTGGAGGAGATCAAACAGCGCCCGATAGCGACAAAACGTAAATTTATTTACATAGACGGCGATGTACTCGATGTTTTTTCGGAGTTACGAAAATCAACAGGATTACCTGCCACTCAATGTATTAACAACATTCTGATTGACTGGATTAATGCAAACAGAAAATCGATTATTGCCATTATCAATGCGCGAGCGAGAAACAGAATTTTAAACGATATATAAATGAATTTCGTAAATGCTTTAACTTGGATAACAGTGATCTATGTCGCTTATTACGGCATAATCATTCTCTGCGACGCGATTATGAAACGCGGCGTGAAAGAGGTCACAGGTGTGCAGGATTTTATAGTGATAAGACCTGACGACAGTCCGACACAGATACAGGATGAATCTTTCGCTGTGTCGGCTGTTGTTGACAGACCCGACGAAATTTTGTCGGAGGATGAAAACGAAGGAAGCAGTTCTTTCGCTGAAAAAAAAAACTGACCGCTGAAAACACACTAAACATGGTTGAAATGGAGAACATAAAGACAAATTTTCCCGTACAGGGTCAATCACTCGAAATTCAATTCTGTATAGACGAGTTTATGAAACAGGCAATAGAGGAAGAATCTCTGTTTCGGCAAAGCTTAAGAGAACAGGTCAGATCTGTCGTTTATTGAATTTATTATTGATGTATTTTTATGAATAGCTTTCGTGTTTTATTAAAACGTGGCTGCATTGCAGCTATTGAAATCATACTTTATTGCATGAATGGCGCTGTTGCTTTTGCCCAGGGCAAGGGTGCTGCGGGCTTGCAGGCTGCTGACAGCGAAATTCGTACCTATTTCGATCCGGCCTCCAATCTGATTTTGGCTATCGGTGCAATCGTTGGACTGATTGGCGGTATCAGATGCTACATCAAATGGAATACCGGCGACCAGGATGTGATGAAATCGGTCATGGGGTGGGGGGGCGCCTGTATCTTTCTTGTCGTTGTTGCTTTGGTTATTAAGGCATTCTTCTTATGATTGAAGATCATTGCAGAAAATATAGTGTTTACAAAGGCTTGCAGAGACCTATCCAGTTCAAAGGATTGAAAGGAAATTATATCTACTTTGCCTTTGGCATTGCGGTTGGCTCTTTGTTTGTCGCTATCCTTGTTACACCGTTTACAAACTTCTTAACAGGCTGTATAACTATGGCATTAGTCGCTTTTGGAGGGATTGTCGGCATGGCATTATATCAGCGAAAATATGGATTGTATCGTAAAAGAATATTAGATGGGGTCTATATTGTACATAACATATTTAATATTAATTAGTTGTGTCTGGAGGTAAAAAAATTTTTCAATCGCCTTTTATCGGAATTGACGACAAGGGGACTTATCCGGTAATATTTGATGTGCGCGGAAATTTTTCTGTGTTTATCAAAATGCAAAATCCCTGTCTGCAATTTAATGGCGACTCGGATGAATATTATATTTTCCTGAATGTTTTCTCCAACCTTGTCCGTTCCCTGGACGCCGGCTATACGGTACAAAAACACGATATTTTTTCCAAACGCACATGGAATGTTCCTTACGAATCAAAAGACTTTCTTATGAATCATCATTTTGAGCAATACAAAGGCCGGGTTTTCAAATACCAGACAACAACGTTCATCCTTACATGCGAATTGAAACGATCTGCCTTTTTCGGATATGACGAAAGAAAATATAATGCCTTTGTGAATAATGTAAGTAAAGTATTGGGTTTTTTTAACAATTATGATATTAAAGCGTCTGTAATGACCAGAAAAGAGATGATTAACTACGTTTACCGCTACTTCTCCATGGACTTTGAAGACGACGCCTGTTCGTTTGATAATTTTTCGGTTACAGCAAACGGAATAAAAATAGGCTCAAAGAACATACAATGTCTTTCTTTGATTGACGTTGAATTGGTTGAAATGCCATCTTTTATTAAACCGTTTCATAATGAAATAATTAACAATAGACAATTTCCGCACGACCTGATGAAGTTTATACCTTATATCTCTACGGATACGATTGTCTATAATCAGGTTATTTTTACAGTCAGTCAGAGTATCGAAAAAGCAAAATTGGAAGCCAAGATGAAAAAACACCAGTCGGTTCCCGACCCGGCCAATAATCTTTGCGTTGAAGATATCATTCATTCCATGGACGATATTGAACGAAACGGCCAGTTATTGGTTTATTCTCATTTTGACCTTATTCTTGCTGATGAAAAAAATCTTTCCAGTGCAAGAAACCAGGTTGAATCTTTCCTGTCCCATATCAATATCCGTATGTCAAAACAGGCTTTCAATCAGTATGAACTTTTCCGGGCAGCCGCCCCAGGTAATACATACGAATTGAGAAATTACGACAGGTTTCTTACGACGGCGGATGTGGCCGTTTCCCTGTTTTATAAAGAGCGCCTGCCTGTCACAGAAGAATCCAATCTTATGATATGGTTTACAGACCGACAGGGCGTCCCGGTTGCAATTGACCCGTCCGACCTTCCGGTACGACAAAACAGAATAGACAATCGGAACAAATTCGTTTTAGGGCCTTCGGGGAGTGGAAAGTCTTTCCTTATGAACACGATGCTCCATCAGTATTTGCTTACAGACAGCGATGTTGTTATGGTTGATGTAGGACACAGTTACAAAGGACTTTGCGATTATTTCGGCGGTCGATATGTTACCTACTCCGAGGAAGAACCTATTTCCATGAATCCGTTCTATATCCGTCAGATGGAGTACAACATTGAAAAGGTTGATTTTCTGATTAATCTTATTCTTCTGCTCTGGAAAGATACCAGCGCTAAAGTTGAAGTGATTGAAGCGGATATTATACGTGAAACCGTCATGTCCTATTACGCCAATTATTTTGCCGGCCAGAATGAATTTACAGACGAATTTGCCGAACTGTACAGGGAAAAAATGATACGTGACTGGAATAATGAAGAAGTACATGATGAAGATTGTGATACATACGACAAACTGATGCATAAAATTGATAACTTCATCAGTAAACAAAGGAGTTATTATATCGGCGAAAAAGACAGAATAAGCGTTAATGATTTGAACTTCAATTCGTTTTATAATTTCGCCAAAGAACGTATCCCTGTCATCTGCAACGATGCGCATCTCTTCTATGAAAATAGAGAAGGTATCAACAACAAACTTGCTTTTGATTACAGACAGTTTTTGAAAATTCTTGAAAAGTTTTACGGGAACGGCATTTTCGGGCAGATTCTAAACAGAGATATGGATAAAACGCTGTTTGACGAACCGTTTATTGTGTTTGAAATAGACAGTATACAAAACAACAAAACCCTGTTTCCCATAGTTACGCTGGTGATCATGGATGTGTTCATCCAAAAGATGAGAAACAAAACAAACCGCAAGGTCATCGTCATTGAAGAAGCCTGGAAAGCCCTTGCCTCTCCGCTTATGAGTGACTATATAAGGTACCTTTACAAGACCGTACGCAAATTTTACGGCGAGGCAATAACTGTTACACAGGAACTGGACGACATTATCAAAAGCGAAGTCGTCCGCCAGTCCATCATCGCCAACGCAGCAACGTTCATTCTTTGCGACCAGACCAAGTTTAAAGATAACTTTTCTATTGTCGCTGAAATTCTTTCCCTTTCGCCGGTCGAACAAAATAAAATATTCACTGTCAATGCACTGGATAATAAAGGCAATCGAAATAAATTTAAAGAGTTTTATATCAAACGCGGCACTACCGGTGAAGTGTACGGAAACGAAGTATCCGTCTATGAATACTTTACGTATACAACCGAAAAACCGGAAAAAGACGCCATGCAGACATATATGAAAGTTTACAAACGCTTTCATGCTGCACTGGAAGCGTTTGTACATGACTTGATAAAAACAAAGGTCGAAAAATCGGATTTTTGCAGTATTATCAACCATCCTTCTACGGCAGGGTATATTACAAAGGGTATTTCCTGCTTTGAACAGTATGTTGGGAGGACGTGTTCGGATTATAGAGATTCAGGTATGACCTTGAATAGCTTTTTATCAAAATTAACTCATAAAAGTAATGAAAATGAGATCCGTAAAGATGTTTTTAATCTTGTGTCTGTTTAGTCCCGGTGTTCCGTTTTTCGCATTTGCTCAGAACAGCGGTGGTCAGAGTGACAGTGATGATAGCGGAGAAGGAAAGAAAATCTGGGAACCGGATCTTGTGGAGTTGTGGATTTACTGGCACAAGCAGCAATACAGGATGTTTCAGCGTTTCTCCCATCACGAAGACACGTTGCAGCGTGTTCAGTATCAGAATTATCAGGACAGAATGAGGGATCTGCGCGAGGTGGACGAGATCCTGTTTAACCAGCATCAGGATAATGATATTCCGAAACTTCCTTTTTTAGCGCCTGATGCGGCTTATGCGACAGTATTGTCTATGGATGTGCTTGAAATAACAAAAGAAACAGGAAATATGCTTATGAAAGAGCCTTATGACCGGGAACTTTTTGATTTTTATGTTGAAAGCAGTATCAGAACAGCCATCAGGTTTGGTACACTTGTCCAGACAACGGTGAAAGCGCTTGACGGCTGGAAAAGAACCAACTTGCGTGATAACGATTTTCGGGACAATCTGACGGATTACGTCATAAAGGAACTGGAATCCATCGTTGGAGAGTGGAATCTACTTTACCGACGATTTGAAACAGGAAAACATATACAGTTATTAAATTCACAATGAGTGATTATGAATAAGTCTGTTACTTTATTTATCATATCCATCCTGCCCCTGGCTGCTTTCGGACAGACAAGTTATAAACAGGTTTATGACAAGGCTTTGGAACTTCAAATAAGGTCGTCTGTCGGTTTTGACGGAAACGGACACTGGAAATTTCATCCCGGCTGGTATTACGACCTTTTCCATTCCAAATATGAAAGTCGAGAAAACGAGGATAATAACGTGATTCAACTTGATTCGATGAACGAAGCGGCCTTGCAGTCGCTGTCCAAAGTAATCAAAGCGCGTCAGGATATGGAGGTTATCTACGGACATGAACTGGCGCACTGGAATGACCGCAATAATGACTGGGAACTTGAACACATCAAAACACGACTTGACGACGCAAGGGAATCAATCGGCATACTGACCGGCGAGTTTCCAAAACATAACGTTTCCGCAGAGGATGCTTTAAAACTTTACAGAGAATTGGAACGTATTGATGATAAAGTGAAAACGTTGAGCAATGCACATCTTGACAATGCCAAAAGACGGCAGGGTTTTGAAAATTGTCTGGCCGAATATAACGTTCTCATAAATGTATGCTACAAGATAAACAATTACAGTTTGGTTGCATCAAAATATTCCTTGCCGGATGCTGTAAAAAACTCAAAATAATAACGATAATGGTACTGTTGGATATTCAAAGAACAGGGGACGTTTTCTATACCGATGTTATGAACGCCATCATGCAATGGCGTGATGACGTCGGTATGGATACCGGAATGTTAAATGCGGGCGTTCAGATTGGAATAACCCTGCTCGCTCTTTTTGCACTGGTTTGGACGGCAGCGAAGTTGTATCCCGTTATTGCCGGCGAAGAAAAATTATCTGTTTTGCCCATATTGCGCCCTTTCGCTCTTGCTCTTATTCTGATGAACTGGCAAACGTTCGTTGATTTATGCCGTATGCCAGGGCATTTTTTTGAACAGTCTGCGCGTACTGAATTTATGACATCATGGCAAAATTTACGGAATGAAACGAAATTACGGTATGATAAGATCGATGATATTTCCAACGAACTGATGAAAACGGGTACTTTGGTCGAAAGGGCAGAAGACAGCGAAAGAGCATTTGAAATGCAATCTTCCGACGTATCCAAATCGGTGACGGGTGGCCCCTTCAATCTGGGGGCAAGAATAGCGGGTATGGCCGCCTATGTAATGGGCAAAATAAAACGGGTTCTGATGGGTATTATTGAATTTCTATGCCTGCTGTTTATGAATGTCGTTGTTTGTGGCATCTTTTTTATGCAGGCTGCGGCCATGGTTCTGATGGTAATTATTGGCCCACTGTCTTTTGCCTTTAGCTGTCTTGATCCCTGGCGAAGTTCGTGGACACAATGGGTCGCCCGTTTTTTTTCAATAACGTTGTGGTCGGCGCTTGGCTATATTGTGTGCTGGGCCGGTGCAGAAATTATGTTATCGATTGTAAGAGCGGAAAATGCGGCACTGGATGCTGCAATAGCACAGGGCGCCTGGGCGCTGGCAGCTTCAAATGCCTTATGGAGTTCCGACAATTTTATGTTTCCGCTGATGGTCTTATTCACCGCCTTTGGCATGTTTATCGTTTTCCCTGTTTCAACCTGGGTCATTCAAACATCTGGCGGTCATGCGGTCATATCTGCACCAGCACAGGCGGCAGGAACAGCAGCAGGAGCAGTTGCAGGTATTTCAATGATGAAAAGATAAATCTAATTTCATATTATGCTGATCAAAGAGATAGAAAACAAAATTAAACTTGCGCTGTTTGTATCGGTCGCTTCCATGCTGACAAGTATTATCATCATTCTTGTCGTAATGATCAACGCAAACAACCTGGTAAAGGATGAACGCCGGCATGTGTATGTCCTCGATGCCGGACTTCCTCTTTTGGTGCAACGTTCTACCGTTGAAGAGAATGAAGAAGTTGAAGGCATGAGCCATGTAAATATGTTTCATTCCCTGTTCTTCAATCTTCCTCCCGATGACAGGTATATACAAAACAATGTTATACGTGCAATGTACCTGATTGATGATTCCGGTATATCCGTTTATAACGATTTACGGGAACAGGGCTTTTACAACCAAATCGTAGCAAACTCTACGCTGGTTTCAATCAAAGCGGATTCTATTATGTACGACGTTCAAACGAAAAAATTTCGTTACGCCGGAACGGAAAGAATAGAACGACCCACTTCCATTGTGAAACGTAACCTTATTACAGAAGGTATGCTTCGCCGGGTTAAACGGTCTGAAAATAACCCTCACGGGTTTATTATCTATAACTATAAAATTTTGAATAATGACGATATCGAAGCTAAACAGAAAAGACCGATTTTCTGAGTCTGTCAGGGGAAAATGGAAGACAACCAAAGAACGACTGGATGCCAATCCGCGCAGAACGGCTGTCTGGATGGCGGTGATATTGTTCGTTGCATTCTGTATGTGCATCATCAGACTGACTTATAATATGCAGCGTTCGGAGGAAAAATCGGTAGATATCATTCATACACTGCAACAGCGATTTTTCGATTCTGCGCAAAAATCGGTTACGGATGATGTTACCGAATATTTTGAATTACTGGAAATTCAGAGAGAACTTGACGAAATGCAAAAACATCCCGAAAAGAGGGACAGCGCACGTATTGAACAATTAATCGATAAATTAAATAAGTGAAAGATGAAAACTAATTTTTCTCTGCGAAAGGCAAAATACGGTTTACCGCTTGTCCTGTTACCGTTTATTGTTTTGGGCGCCTACGTTATCAGTATATCGTTTCCGCCTGATGATGACAAAAGCGTGGCGGAAAAAACGACTGTGGAAGGATTGAACTCCAATCTTCCCAATCCTGCTTTATCGGCCCAAAAGGACAAGTTTACCCTTTTACAGGAACTCTTACAGCAGCGACGTAAAAAAAGCGGACTGGAAGAGCTTGAAGAAGAACTTGCCGGTTTACCCTCCGAACAGGCGGAAGAGCATCCTGTGAGAGATCTTGAGAGCCTTATTAATCCGGTTGCAGATTCTTTGAAAGTGGATGAAAGTCAGATAAAGACGGATTCCGAAATGGCTTTGCGGGAATTGCAGCGCAAATATTTTCCGGATGATGAAGATGTATTCACACAACCCGTACAGAATCAGCCCCAAAGCCACCAGGCAGACGAACTGGCCATCATCCGTCAGCAACTTGCCTGCATGGATTCTGTAATGAAAATGCAGGCGCAGAACAGGACGGTACAGATGAACGATACGGTTAAAGTCGAAACGAAAGAAATCTTTGAAGCCAAGAAAGCAGACCGTATAAAATCCGATGCATTCCATACGCTGACGGGGGATAGAAAGCAGTCCTTTATCACAGCCATATTGGACGAAGCGCAAACGGTAGTGGACGGATCCCGTATCCGTATCCGTCTTTTGGACGACATTTTTATCGGCGACCTCCTTTTTTCAAAAGGATCCTGTCTGTACGGTCTTGTTTCCGGATTTTCAGCCCAAAGGGTACATGTGTCTGTTACTTCTGTTCTTTACGGCGACTGTATACTGAAAACACAGCTGTCTATTTATGACAATGACGGAATCAAAGGACTTTATGTCCCTGATTCGGATTTTCGCGACATGATGAGACAGGCCGGCTCTCAAATCGCAAGTTCGAGCAACATCAACGTAAACAGTAATCAAAATGTGATGCAACAAATGATGTCGCAGGCAGGTAATGACTTTTACCGTAGCGTTACCCGTGCCGTATCTGCCCGGATCAGGCAGAATAAGGCAAAACTTAAATATGCTTCGCAGATTTATCTGATCAACGAAAAAACAGAACAATTGTAACAGAAAAATCAATATATCAGTGTAATACATTAAACAATTAAGAGATATGAGACAACTATTTTTCCTGTACGTTGCACTGGCACTGGCAAGTGGTTTATACGCTCAAACGTTCAATCGGAGTGAGGACATGCAAGTCATCCGGGTAAATGAACAGATAAGCAGTCATATCACTGTCGGCGAGCCGATAGAGTACGTGGATATAAGTACTGATAAAATAGTCGGCGACATTCCGGTAAAGAATATTTTGCGCATAAAACCGGTTAGCGATTCAACCGGACAGTTCAATGACGGCGATGTGCTGGCGATGATCACCATCGTATCCGAGAGGTATAAAATACAGTTTAACTGTGTCTATGTCGAAAATCGCAGTATGGCGACAAGCAATACGGACGTAAAAACAGAAGATATGGCAAGTTACGTAAATGTAAACGTCGACATGCCTCAGATTGAAATGCGCAAACTGGCCTGGTCCATTTGGAACAGCGGGCACAAATACTTTGATGTGTCCAGAGAGGATTACAAGTTACGCATTACATTGAACAACATCTATACAGTCAAAGGCTATTTCTTCATGGACGTGTCCATAAAGAACAAAACCAATATAGAGTACGACGTGGATCAAATACGCTTTAAAATTGAGGACAAAAGACAGACAAAAGCTACCAATTTCCAGCAGATTGAAATTGAGCCTGTTTTGTCTATTAACGAGGGCCATAAATTCATAAAAGAGTACCGGAATATTTACGTGTTTGAAAAATTTACGTTCCCTGATGAAAAAGTGTTTACGATCGAAGTTGCAGAACAGCAAATCTCCGGCAGGACGGTCGTATTGCGTATTGACTATGCCGACATACTGAACGCTGACGCTTTTAGAAGAAATTTACTGTTTTAATACCAATAATCTATGAGAATATACATCGTTGTTGTATGCAGTCTGCTCTTCTTTTCCCCCAGGTTGAAGGCGGGTGACGGTGACTGTTATGTTTCGCTGTCCGGAGGGTGGCTGTACTGTAACGCCATGAGTTACGGTCTGACATTTGAACAAACACGCCGATATCATAACGCATGGGAATTGGGACTGGATTATTATCATCCCCTCTTTTCGCCGCCGAACGACCGTTCAGGCAGGGCGGTCAATCATGATGCCCTGCTGTTCGAGGGCGCGTACAAGATAAACATGGTGCGCTATAAAAACGCCAATTTGCGCTTTCGTGCAGCGGTTGGCGCAGGCGTAAACGGGCGTGAGCAATTTACGCTGTCTCTTTCTCCCGGATTTGAGTATACTTATACCTGTCCGTCCAATATTCAGTTGTTTGTGCAGGAAAAAACGCAGTTTTCCTTTTGGACGACCAACCACAGCTGGTTTCGGGCTGGCTTTTTGGTCGGAATAAAAATACCATTGCAATTTAACTGACTTAAAATAGATGAGTTATGAAGCAAACAAGATTACAGCGCATGAGTTATTTGGACAGGGTTATACTGTTTGCCCTGCTCCTGGGAATACTTTTATTTGCAGCCTCCCTGACCGAGTGCAGCAACGATGATGATGGGGTAAATACAACCCCTCAAAAATATGCCTGTAAAGCCAGTGACGGAAATGATGCTGAACGCCATAATTTGAGTTGAAGATGAGAAGGTTATTTTTTTTGCCGGCTGTTTCCGCATTGACCCTGCTCTCCTTTGCGCAGGTGGATTTGAAAAATAGCTGGGACGAAGCCATGAAAGCGGCTCAAAACACTACGTTTAGTTCGGGTAATTATGACCTTTTCGGAATGGGATTGGGCGGACTGGTCAATGACTTTGATTTTTCCCTGCTTCCGGGAGGAATGAAAGCCCTGGATTTTGGCGAGGGAGGACTCTTGAGCAACCTTTTTGGCGGTATCTTCGGCGCCGAACTTATGGATGCCATGGGTATGGAAGAACTTCATAATGATGCAAGTCTTAACAATAACGTCACGTGGGGAATTGTTATGACAACTAAACTTATGTCCCCTCATATTCATGAACGCCAGCGTAAAATCATGTCTTTACAGGACAGTATCAATTTGAAAGTCAAACAACTTTATGAGTTGGAACTGCTTACCGTAAAATATATGAGCCAAAAACAGTCTGATGCCGTTGATATAGAAGATGAAGAAAACTTTGTGAAGCTGGCAGAGGACATTGCTTATTTTTATGGAGCATGTTCCAACTTGTGCGACGCGGGCGGTGCAGGTCTTGACGGAACCAAAACGGCGCTTGCCGTCCAGCTTCTTACGAGGTCAACGCGCATAGCCTTGAAAGTATACGATTTTGCCAAAAAGGATGGTACTAAAAACCTTCTCCATAATCAGGACAGGGACGAATTGATTACATACGTTTATGAGAATTTGCGGGAGATGCGCGGCATAGTAGCCAACGCCTGTCGGGAGTTGAACGCAGGTGTCCATTATAACGATTTATACAAATGAAGAGCCTTGAAATATGAAACAGGCCGTTCTGTTTTTGCTGACATGTATCTGTTTTCCATCTCTCCGGGCGCAAAATGAGGGTGGTGGAAACGACGGCGGCGGGAATGTAAAATTTGAGATTTTCCACGTTGATTTGGTGCCGCTTACTTTTGCTTACGGCGCAAGCGAACTTCTTTTTGAGCAAACCATGGAAAGTACGATGGACAAGATTTTGGAAGCGCAGGGCATCATTGATTCCATGTTTTACAAAATGGTCATTCTTGAAGAAAAAACACAGGCGTATCAGCGTAACCTGCAGGCGCATCTTTTGAAATCTTTGAATGAAAACCTTATCAATGACATGATAAAGATGATAGAAGACAATCAGGCATGGATGGACGCTTATGTGATTATCCATCCTGTATATAAACTGCTTGTAGACGATTCAAAGAAATACGTTGACGGACGGGCAAAAAATATGAAACGTTACATAGAGGATGCCGCTAAAAAAACAGGCAATGAGGGCAGACTTGACAACAAACAACGTAACGACTTGAATTTGTATGTCATTCATGAACTTAAAAAACTATGTTATGTTTCGCAAAGTTTGAGGCAGATGCTTGATATCGCACATCCTCCGTCCAACAGTCTTAAAATACCCGTCAAAAATGATTGATTATGAGGAGATTGTCTTTTATATTTGTTCTTTCCCTCCAGTTGATACCCCCATTAAATGCTCAATATTGGGATTGGGTTACCGATGAAAAGAGTACGGAAGCCTTTGTTTCCAACTATGGCGCACAAATACTCAAACTGTATGAATGGCTCGGTTTATATAAGGCAATCCAAATAAACCAGGATACGATAGCCGCGAAAGCAACCTTTATTCACATGGTAAGGGACAGCCTGTTCAAATCCCTGCAGGATGTGCACTTTGTTGACGACGGCAGGGACGAGGAACTGATTCGTGCCGTATTCAGCGAAATCAATATGTATTACAGTAAAATACAGGAGCAAATATCAACATATCCAGATTTTAAAGATACGTGGGATAATTACAGGAAGTACGTCACAGCCCATTCGCGTGATTTACTCGCAATGGCGGATATGGCGACAGGTGGAAAGGATGAAAAAAATCTTTTGGATAAAAATCAAAGACTCGCATTGCTGGCTTTTGTGCTAAAGGAATTGAGAGGGTTGAAAGCCATGTCCAAAGAAACGCATGAAATGCTGGATGTGGCTATTAACGGGATAGAGGCGGAGAAAAAAAATAACTGACTGTGGACGGAGAAGCCCCCGAATTAAAAAAAATGCACGAGTTCCTGCGTGCTGCTATTTATTTTCTACTGTTTTTGGAAATAATCGTGTTTGTTCATTTGGATTACGGAAGCAGATGGAATCCCATCGTGGTACCGATTTCCCGCCTTTTCAGCAATATCTTCTATTCAAAACTTTTTATTTTGCTGATTATTATTTTTACCTGTACAGGTACGTTAGCAAAGAAAAATCTTGAACTCAACCCCATACAGCATATTGGCTTGCCTGTGTTTTTGGGCTTGATGTTGTTCTTCGGCAGCGCGTTTTTTGCAACTGCAGGAAAGAAACTGTATGATTCGTTGTCCTGGACGGACTACGTCTATATCGGAACAGCCATAGCCGGAACAATCCTTTTGAATGTTGGCTTTGACAACATTTCAAAGTTTGTACAGCATAACCTTATGAAAGATCGGTTTAATCTTGAAAATGAATCTTTTGAACAGACAACAAAACTTGTTGAAACCTCTTATTCGGTCAATCTGCCGATGTCATTCTACTATCGGAAACGCAGACACAAAGGATGGATAAATATTGTAAATCCCTTTCGCGGAACACTGATTATCGGAACGCCGGGCAGTGGCAAGTCCTTTACCTTCGTCCATTCGTATATCCGTCAAATGTCGGCCAAAGGCTTTTGCCTTGCTGTTTATGATTTTAAATTCCCTGAACTTGCCAGGCTTACCTATTATCAGTTTCTTAAAAACAAACAAAAAGGTATCCTGCCAGTAAACGCTCAATTTAACGTCGTGAATTTTCAAACGGTAGAGAAATCTGTCCGTTTCAATCCCATTAAGCATGAGTATATACCTACATTAGCGGCGGCCCTCGAAACATCGCAGGCGCTGATCGAGGCGCTGAAAAAAGGTACAGGTACAGCGGAGGGAGGAGGAAACGAACAGTTTTTTACGCAGTCTGCGGTAAACTTTGTCGCTGCCGTCTTTTACTTTTTCTCGAAGTATAAAAAGGGTAAATATAGTGACCTGCCTCATGCGATTGCTTTTATGAATGGCTCGTACGACGATATTTTTTCCGTACTTTACACTTGTCAGGAACTTCACAGCATCCTGTCGCCCTTCAGAATGGCTTATCTCAATAAGGCCAGTGACCAGCTGGAAGGCCAGATCGGCAGCGCCAAAGTGCAGATTTCACGCCTGGCCACCAAGGAAAGTTTTTGGGTGTTGACGGAGGACCTCCATAAGGAACCAATTAACCTGAAAATAAGCGATAAAGATAATCCGGGTTATATCATTATCGCGAACAGTCCGGAAACACAGGAGATAAACAGCGCATTAAACGCGCTTATGCTTAACAGGCTCGTAAGGCTGATAAACTCCAAAGGTAATTTGCCGTCTGCAATCATTATTGACGAGTTGCCGACGCTTTATTTTCACAAAATAGCCAATCTGCTTTCCACAGCCCGGAGCAATAAGGTCGCCGTCGTACTTGCTCTGCAGGAACTGCCACAGTTAAAGGCAACGTATAACCGGAACGGCGCAGAGGAGATATGTGCGGTTATCGGCAATATCATTGCAGGATCGGCCAGAAACAAAGAAACGCTCGACTGGCTCGAAAAAATATTCGGAAAGGTGAAACAGTTGAAAACAAACGTGTCTATTGACCGTAACAGACAAACGGTCTCCCTGAACGAGAACATGGATTTTCTCATGCCGGCATCCAAAATAGCAGCGCTCCAGACATCCGAGTTTGTCGGGCAGATAGCCCTTGACTTCGGTATAACAGAGGAGGATATTGAAAATACCATGTTTCATTGCAGAACGGAACTTGATATAGATGCGATCCAGCGTGAAGAAAAAAATTACTTTGAAACGCCCGTTTACTATAAATTCGAATCAGAAGATTCTAAAAATAAAATACTTATGGATCATTTTGAACGTATATGCGAAGAAACGAAAAATTTAATCGTCGAGATAATTGCAGAAAGTGACGACAATAATTAGACTTCTTGCGAAACTAAAAAAAGCTGTAACTTTGCATCATGAAATACGAAAACCTCAAGAATTACCAAACAGAAGAATTTCGACGCATAACAGGCGTAAAACCTGTCACATTTGCGATAATGGCAGAAGCGTTGAGCAGGGCATACGCCATTAAACACACGGTCGAAGCGGTCGTTCGTCAAAATTAAGCATAGAGGATATGTTATGGGCTACGCTCGGATATTTACGTGAATACCGAACATATGCGCACATAGCAGCCGACTTCGGCCTGTCGGAAAGTACCCTGTTCCGCGCGGTCAGGTGGGTTGAAAATACCCTCATAAAAGACGGACGTTTTCATTTGCCAGGCAGGAAAGCGTTAGTAAAAAGCGATATACAGTACGAATTGGTGTTGGTTGACGCAACCGAAACCCCGTGCGAGCGTCCCCCAAAAAACAGCGCAGATGGTACAGCGGCAAGCAAAAACGGCACACACTGAAAACGCAGGTAGTGGCTGACAAAAAGGACAGGCGAATCCTCTGCACGGCCTTTTCGGAGGGCAAAAAACATGATTTCAAACTGTTTTGCGAATCGAAAATGAGTTTTGCCCCCACAACAGTGGTTCAAACCGATACCGGCTATCAGGGTATAAGAAATTTACATTTGAACCCGGAGTTGCCGCACAAAAAATCAAAACTTCATCCACTCTCGCGGGAAGAGAAGCGCGAAAAACCGTGCTGTCGCACGTAGGCGAGTATTCAATGAACATGCTATTGGCTTTGTCAAACGCTTTCGCATCCTTTCCGAACGTTACCGGAACCGACATAAACGATTCGGCTTGAGGTTCAACCTTATTGACGCTATTTGTAACCTCGAATTTAACTTCTTAGTTTCGCAAGAGGTCTATTGATCCAGGGCATGAGACTGGCCGTCCGAGGCGAAAAGACGGACGAAATCGGCGTGTACTTCACTGCCGCCGACGGAACCGAAGTGCGCGTGCCCGCCGACCGGCTCTCGCCCAACACGATTGGCAAGCTCCAGTTCGTACTTTCGGCGAGCGTCACGCCCGGCAAATGGCGGGTGAAGGTGGCCACGCAGTCCACCTTCACCCGCATTTTCACCAAAGAGGTACGGGTGTATGAATATCCTGACATCGTCACGGTGCTCTAACGATGGCTCTGCGCTGCCATACTTGCAAGTATAGACGGCCTAAAACGGGATAAACACCTGCAGCTGCCAGGCATTCACTTTCCCGCTATAGAAATAGACCGGCGCCAATACGTTGCGCAGACCGTACTTGTAGCCGAACGCCACATCCATATACTTGAAGTCATAACCCAGCTTAGCCGTCAGCGGCACGTCGAAACCGGAAAATTTCCGGTGCCGGTCAATCCCTTCTTCCTTGCCACCGCTGCCGATTATACTGCCGGGAGAAGCCGTGTAAAACGTCGGCTCTATCCCCACGCCGGCATACCAGCCGTCAAAGAAATTATAATTGAACGT
>JAITBC010000203.1 GCA_031283785.1 Tannerella sp.
AACAGGAAATGAACGAAACGGAAACGACACTTCAGGTGTAACACAAGCACAGATACAAACTCAACAAGATTCATTATTAAAAGCGTCAATCCTGCAAGATTCACTATTAACGATAAGGATTCAACAAAAAGAAGACAAGTTAAGAAAAGTGAGAGAAGAAAATGCTGATTTAGAGACTAAAAAGAAACAGGAAGCCTTAATACAGGCACAATTGGAAGCACAAATAAAAGAACAGACGAAATTGTATAAAGAATTGAATAAACAAGCAAAAAAACGCAAAAAGATTGATGATAAATTGGAGGATGTTTCACATATGGTTGCGCCACAGGACACGGTTAACGCCAAAAATATTCCACAAATAACAGTCCCTCAACTTCAACCTCCAAACCCGGACGACAATCTTCCGTCATCGCAGATAGCCGCATTAAATCAAATACGTGAATCGCTAACTCCTGATAATGACGGGAACTTGATTCTCTCCGGAAATTTAATTGCAGGAAACAATAATGTGATTATTTTGATGGATAACAAGGCGAATCTCGACGAAATACTTTCTACCGTTCAACGCACAAAGGAACTTCAACCGGCACAATACCGGGATATTTCGGCCTGCACAAAAGACAATGCCGCAGAGGAAAAGGTAAATATAACGGAAGCTTATTATGCTATTGACAATCAAATCGAAAAAGTAAAGAAAATATTTACCGAAAGCTTGTTTGATCATACAAGTTTGGGTATGAGAGCTTCGACCGTGGGAATCGGATTAGAACTTTCAACTACATTATCCCGCAACTTACAATTCAGGATCGGCTATGATCTTATAGATTACAGGCGGAACGTTAATTTGAAAACTAAAGATGTGAATCTGCAGACTGCAGTCGGAATATCAACGTTCCCAATACTGAAAACAAAAGCTGATTTCTCCTATCGGAACGGACATGCATTGATAGATATCTATCCGGTTCGTAAAGGTATTTTCCATCTTACGACAGGGATATACTATGGAATGAGCAAGATTGATGTTGACGGACAGGTCGTACACCCAAAAATGAAGAATCCTCTGCCTTTGGCGACAGGTCAAAAATGGCCCGATTTAAATTTTGCAAACTATGCCGTTGCGATTAATAATGGAAAAGTCAAGAGTGAAATGATATTAGGAAACCGTTGGAAACCTTATTTAGGCATAGGAATCGGACGTAGCGTTCCGCATACCCGTTTAGGTTTTAAGATTGAATTAGGCGTACTTTATCAAGGTGATTTCGTAATGAAACAAAATGGGAAAAAATTAATCAAAGATGAAACCAGACCGGACAGCTTCATCAACGGGTTCAATTATACAAGATGGATGAATTTATATCCGGTAGCAAGCCTGCAACTTATTTACCGCATCTGGTAATTTCAGAAACGGCTCATGATTAATACTTTTTATGTAAAAAAAAGAGGAAGGGAATAATTACTCCCTTCTTCTCTTTAATTAGCTGAAAACGGCCAACATTCGGAAAAATCACCTTTGTTTTCTGTACCGGCATAGCGCTCTGTCTTCACAAGTACAACTTACGTTACCTTCGCTATAATCGCCAAGATTGCCGTATCCGGCAGAATACCGATTCTGCATTGGGGTCTCCCTGTTGTCTGCCATTGCTGCATAAGCACAAACAGCTGTCATCAATCATTCGGCCAAGACCGTATGTGTTTTATCTCTTGCTTTTGGAGCGGCGCTCACCGATATCCATGCCGAATTTTATGACAGGTGAAGCTAACGGGATGAAGTTCTTATCTTCAACCCCCGAACGTACATCCGAAGGATATTCGGGAACAATATCCTCCTGAAGGAACTGGGATAAAGAATAGCTGAATCCGGCAAGTTTTTTAATGCGCCTTACCTGTGCCCAGCGACTTGGAGCATTGAAATACAGCACATTGTTATTCATGCAACTGTTGTATTCCGGCCTCCAGATTCCTTTGCCATACATACATGCGCCTTCAAAAATATCAACCATACTGTATTTTGGCTTACCGGCAAAATCTTTCCATGATGTCAGTAAAATATCATTGTAGAAATCGATATTTTCACACCATCCGTATCTCGTCTTATATTCATTATAGAGATCTTTTTCATCATCCGGGATCGTTTCTTTCTGGTAATAAACATATTCATCCATTAATTTTGCAAAACCATGGCCTCCCGCTTCATGGACAACTACTTCTTTGAAAGAGCGGCCTACCGGACACATACTGATGGAAAATCCATTCCCGAAATCGGTAACGCTGTTTCCGGAATAATACATTCCGCAAGTGCCTGCATATATATTTGCATTGATAGGCATAATAACCGTTATATCATTAATATCGACAGTCGCCAATTCGGAAATTTCATCAAGATATTCGATGACGACATATTCATTACAGTCAATCCCGGTTGAAGATCCTCCCTCCCAACGTGTTCCGAATTTTGTATCGACTGTCGTATTTGTTGATTCGACGCTGATACCTTCCTCATTGGATACGGCTACCACCATGTATACATTGAAGTAATCCCTGTATTCGGTATAAGGATAGACGGAGAAAAAATGTTCGGTAGCGGCACGCATATCCTGTTCGTATTTTCCGCTGCTTTTGACCATGTCTTTAGACGTATATCCGTCGCCCGTCATCACCAGATTCACTCCATTTCCGACAGTAGCGCTCTGCAGCTTGACAACTTCTTTGTCGGAGTAGGATTTGATCGCATATCCGCTTTGAGTGACCGTGATACTTTCGCCGAAACCTCCGGCGGAAATGTTAACAGTAGCAAGGCGAGAATTTTTATCCGTGTTCTCCGATACCGATATATTCAATTGAGTATTCGTTTTGTCGACCGTGATCCAGTCTCCGGTTTTTATGATGCTGTACTCCCACGACGGCTGGTCGGTGGTGATGATAACGGATTCCTCAGCATTGCTTTCGGGCAGATTAACCTCTGTGGTCGATACCGACAGGTAACGGCTTTCGGTATTACTTTCCCAGTTGTCGACAGTTATACTGTTCTCTCCCGATATAAGCATGTTTGCGTTCAATGTGAAGAGATTGCTTTTCGAACCGTTGAAATCCTTCACGAGCGATGAGAGATCATGAGTGATGCTTGCGGCGTACCCGTCATCAAGTTCAATGTCCAGCGTAAGGCCTGGCCTCGTTGACGGCTCAAATCCCAGCAGTCTTAATATTGCGGTAGCATAGAACGAATTTTTGGACAAAGGAAAAGAGACGGACGAAGGAGCCGAAAGTGCATTCGTCTGCATATTCAATTCCGATGCTACACCCTCCAGCGTCGCACGGACAGCTTTCACACGGTTTATCATTGCGGCAGGCTTGATAGCAAGGGATAATTTCAACTCTCCGGTCTGACGACACATCGGCGCGGTATGGCGTACATCCCGGTCCTGTTGCGTATATACCTGTCCGAAAGAGGAGAAGAACGATCCCGGATAAGCAGCTGTTCCGGCGCCGGCGCCGGTCACGGTTGCAATGTTCCCGAAGACAGTGATGTTTTCCGCATGATTGTATACATACAGCGCGGCATCGCCCGGATTCACAACAAGGGTGTTTGTCCCGCCGCTAAGTCCGTCAAAATCCCGGATGAATCCGGATGGGGTAATAATACGTGCCCGGTAAGTCTGCGTAGCGTTCTCGTTATCAGGCCATTCTGTTGTCAGGATAATACCCCCTTCATCAGGATGCGACGTGTTGAAATTTTCATCATCGCATCCTGAGAAAGCAAGTATAGTAATGACAAGGAGGAAATGTTTGACCTTATCCATTATAAATTATTTAAGAATCTGTTTCCTTATGATATTTTTGTAATCCTTGTTAAGGAGCTCTTTGCCGTCGACGGCATTAGATTGCGTCGTTACGGGAGCGCTTATTATCTTAATTGTACTTTTCTTCAATTCAACAGGATTTATGGTCATGATACCGGCGTTTTTAACCGTTGTATTTTCACCGGATCGCGGAGCTGAAGAAGTGGAGGATAATACCAATTTGGCATTTGTATAGAGATTGGTGAAGTATCCTTCAGGTTCGCCGGTCTGTTTATTTATTGCCACGATGCCTACGCCGGCGCTACGTCCGTTAAGCGTAGAGGAAAAATCAAAAGTCCGGGTACTGCTGTTATAACTGACCGGGTACTCTTCATTGCCGTTGTAGTCTGAGATATAAACTGTGTTTCCGGATTTGTAACCTACACAGAGATAAGCGCTGTGAGTAGAGTTTTCTCCAATTTTTGTTTTCGTATCCAGTATGTATTTCCCGCCCTTGTAATCGCAATAGAAGGATAGGTTCCTATTTCCCCAATTTGTAATTGTGAAATACGAAGGGGTACCTGAAGTGGTATTTGGGACCACTGTTCCGCTCCATGACGTAGCGTTGTAGCTACTACCACCGGATAATTCAAGTATCGGCGTGCCGGTGGCAGAGTAATTACCGTTGGGATAGGGGGAGACAGTGACACAATCCGGTTCATCCGAACGATCTGTAAATGAAATGGAACCGGTATATTTTATGCGTATACCGCTAGCCCCGGCGCTCGAATAGGCGTCTTCTCCGGAGAAGTTAGTGGAGATGGCATAACCGCTACCGGAAGATTCGATGGTAAGAGATCCGCCTGTGACTAAATACTTGGGGTTACCGTTAACATAAGTATATGTTCCTATAACTTCATTCTCGTACCATGTACCTGCGAAACATGATCTTACCGATCCCGTCAAATTGACAGGATATGTTCCGGTCGGCAACACGAATTTTCTCGGACATTCCGGTATTGTACCGAACCCGAAAATCATTATGCCCGTGTACGGGCTGCTGGAATTGTACAGGTCCAGTACGAAAAACGCCGAGTTGTCTATCGTACCGTAATAATAAGCGAGGCAGCTGTTGTAAGTAACTTCAACGGGAACGGCTTCGGCTTGCGTCACAGTCAATGTCCGATCGGGGGCTGTCCCGGCCGAAATCCGGACGGTTGCGCTACGGGATGATGAGCCGGAATTTGCTTCAACGCTAACAAGCAGCCGGTTGTCCTGTTTATTTAATTTTACCCATGAATAATTTGCAGTAGCGCTCCAGTTGGGTGCGGTTGTCTCGATCGTTACCGGTTTTTCGCCGGTTTCATTTGCCGAAAACGAAAGTGATGACGGATCGATAAATAATGTGTGGGCTGCGGCTTGCGTTACCGTCAATGTACGTTCCTCGGCGTTTCCTGCCGTGATTGTTATCTTGGCGGTGCGGGGAGAAGTGGCGGTGTTCATTGTGGAAACGGTTACTTTGAAAGTGTTGCCTTGTTTGGAAAGGCTAACCCATGATGCATCGGTTGTCGCATCCCAGCTTGATGCATTGGTCGTAATGGAGACCGTTTTGTCTCCGATCTCGTTCGATTCGTACGTGAGCGATTCCGGACTGATGGAAAGGCTGTTCTTGGCGTTTTGCCTGATTGTAATCAAAGCAGGTTCGGCATTGCCGGCCTCGACGGTGATTGTCGCAGTTCGCGGATTTTGGATGTCGGAATGTCTTTGAACCGAGACGTTGAGGGTATTCTCGGAACCGAAGGCTGTTACCCAGCTGTCCGATGATTTGAAACTCCAGTCAGAAGCGCTTGTCGTTATCGTTGCGGATTGCGTTTCGGTATCATCCGCATCAAACGTAAACTGAGTTTTTGAAATGGTAAGGGTGTCCGGTTCCGAATCCTTACAGCAGCAATTAAAAATAAATAGCGTACTGATAATGGCAGTAGCTAACGTTACGAAGTTAAATTTAAAATTTTCCATAAGTTAAAAATTTACAGTTAGAAATATGAATACTATTATTATACTTTTTTTACGATTAGAAATCTAATCGAATTACAAGATGCAAAATAATAACGAATAAAAACCGTACAATACCCCAAAAGTGGGATTTTTTTGTAATTTGTTGTGTTTTTCTTAAAATATGAATACCTTAAATCCACAACCCGGCAGTTATCTAAACAAAACAAAGCGCTGATATAAAATAAATTACCGTTTTCCATGTGTTTTGTAAAATACAAAGGTACTCAAAAAAATCAATAGCACCGCAAAAAAAAGATTTAACCGACATAAGCCGCCGGTTTAAGACGAGTGATAAAGTTACAGGAAACCTGTACCGGTGGTATTTGCAGGGGTAGCCTCAATGAGAGAATTTAAAAGTGTTATAAAAATGCTGCGTAAGCACGAAACACTGAGATTATCAATTACTTCCGACACGGACACAACAAATGCTAAAACGGAACGGCTAAACGGTAAAATTCAACGCTTCGTTACACAAAACTACGGATTGAAAGAGAATTATTCCTCTATCGTGTATCGTACGGCCGGATATTTTTCATTGCATCCAAAAAAAAGATTTGACCGTGACAGTATGTATATTTTTTATGTTACGTCATTAAACTGAAATTCCTGTCATTATTTTTGCTTTTCAAGATAGTGGATCAGAGTTGTTATATTCCGGATAAAAGACCACGAAGAAATTACTTCATCCGGGAGACGATCAGGTCCAAAGCCGATGTATTCTCGGGATACTCCCGGAAGTGGTCCCGGCCAATAAGGTTTATCCTTTAATGCGCTGATAATCTTTCGAACATTTTCCGCTGTCGGTTCTGCAGCAAACCAACGGGAATAATATTTCGGATAAGAGACTAATTCCACGGTTTTCAGGGGCGATCCTTTGGTTACTTCTTCTACAGGCATTCGTAACAACTCTTCATATTCGGATTTCAATTGCCCCAGGTCGATCGTACGTACCGAACTGTAATGTTCGATCAGATTGCTGTGCTCGTAATCAACCCAATAGTGTCCGGTACGGATATCGCCGGGGGTACGGTGAAGATAGAGCCCTTTATTGGTGCCGATTTCTACGAATGTCGGACAAAGAATCTGCCCCGGACTATTCGGACGGTAGCGGAGTGCGAAATCTTGCCATTCCGATTCCGGAATCGCTATTGATTCCAGCCAGGCAAAGGCATCGGGAATGCGGGCTAAATATTTCGTGTTACCGGTCATCCTGTAGAAGTACATCAGGTTTTTGATCATTGCAGAGGTCCCCTGAGAAGCATATCCTGCCGGTTCGAACGGTCGGGCATGGGCTGGGGAGTAGTCGATATCCGGCGAGTGTTGTAATCCCCATCCTGCTTGCGGGTTACCGCCCTGTAAAAGCAATACGCATCCCATTGCCCGGGCAATCGGTTCCTTCACTCGCTGTTCACCCAAGGTTTCATAACATTTGATCAGAAATTCGATGTTGTTGGTCATTATACCGTCGTTGATCGTTATAAACGACGTATAATCCGGAGAACCATCCTTTTCCGGATGATCATACCGAAGCGGGTAACGCTGAGGCCATCCTCCGATCGGATATTGACTCTCCAGTACAAAGTCTATCGCCTTATCCAGTGCCGGTTTGTAAACAGGATCATAGTTTTCCAGATACATCCGCAATAACAACTCGGCTGCCATGATCGTAACATCATCATCGAAAGTGGCATTTCCATAATAATATTGATGCTCATAAGCGGGCCAACTGTACCCGTCATATACTTTTTTGTACCAGTCTTTAAGAGAGGCTTCACCGGCAAAATCAATCATATAGGACCATCCCCCGCAAGGAAGTTGTCCCCAGATCAAAGCCCGGGCTGCTGCTTCGGCAGCCCGCATGTAATATTTGTCACCGGTAGCATGATAGATATCCAAAAAGACATGTCCCATAGCGGGAGTGCCGGGCGGTTCGATCCAAATCATAGTCGGCTTGGCTTCCAGTTCACCCCACGCCCGGGAAAAATCCGGAGCGTAATTCCATAAATAACCGCCATTAAAACTGACTGTTTCCACCATAAATTCGGAGGCTTTCTTTATCGTCCCCAAAATCTCCTTATCCGAAGGCGTTTGCCTTTGTTCGGCATGTCCCGACATACAAAAACCAGCCAAAAGAATAGACAAAATGAATAAAATTTGTTTTTTCACAGGAATCTCTTTTTTAAATAATGAATTTAGAATTTTGTTTCGGTCTATGGCATGGGAAAAAGTCCTTCCCATTTCACATTCCATGTCCCGTCTTTCGGGAAACCGGGGTTTACGCCTTCACTGCCGTCCCAACCGGCACACATCATCGCTACGGCGGTCAGGATACCACCATTCCCCGGCAGATAAACCCGCAGGCGATCGTCCTGATAGTTATGGCCGTTTACAAGATAGGTGTTCGTTCGTTTATCCATCAACAGGGCGTCCACCGCTTTTTCGGGCATGTTCAGACGTGCTGCGCACATCGCTGTCATCGGGAAATCCCAGCCCCAGGTGCGTCCCCAGTTCCAATTGTCCCAAATCCAGGCGAAGGTGTTTTTCATGATCTCCGGATGCATTAGTTTGTTCTGCGGAAGCATGCCCATAGAGCCGAGTACTATCGGGTGGTCGGTGGTAAAACGAACGTTCGTGTAGGTGTCGATTGCATCCTCCGAGGCGAGGTATTTGCCATCCTGTACCGCCAACGGAGAGAGTTTATCGATAATATCATCCCATTTCGGCTCGCGTCCCATACCGAGACGTACACGCCACTCCTGCGCCACGCCGAGCGCATAGTGCCAGTACGAAAGTTCGAACGGCGAATTGATTACCTCCGTCGCGCGAAGTGTCTCCTGTGCAGGGATATATCCTTGCAGGATGTAGCGTATCTCCATCTCCTCGTAGGTTGGGAATGACGCCATGAATTTAGCCGTCTCTATCACCACGTGTTTGTATTTTTCCAGTACTTCGAGCGAAGGATTGTGGCGGTACATCAGTTCGGCGAAGTATATGATGTGCGGCTGCTGCCAGATCAGGAACGAGCCGACGTTCGACGGGGCTTCGTTAGCCCATTTATCTGTCATTTTCATCCAGCGTACGCCGTCGAAACCTTGACGCTCGGCGATCTCTTTTGAATGGGCAAATGCCACGTTTTCATACCATTGCAGTGACCGTTCGAGCAGATCGGCACGTCCCCAGAGTGGGAAATGAACGCCGTGCCACCAGTGCATTTCGAGGTGGGGGCGTCCGTACCAGGTGTTATAGGCTAGGCCCGATTCTGCAGGAGGGACGCTCTGGGTATTCTGGAGCCTGGTCAGGTATTGAGACAGTACCACACGGCGTTCGAGTTCGGACGCCCGCGGATCGGTACATTGCGAAAAATCCACCGCACCGCCGCTCTGCCAGAAGCCGCTCCAACAGGCTGCAGCTGCTTCGGCCACCTTATCGAACACCGGCAATTGTGTGCCGTCCGGTCTGTCCTGCGAATAGAGACAACTCACCGAAATCTCGTCCGAAGCAGGGGTCAATACGAAGTAATGTTTATGTTTCTCCGTTAACGCGGCCGCACCCGTCCACTGTACCTTTATATAATAGATCGTTTGGCCAAGTTTGCGTTCGAGCACCGCAAAGCCTTCGCCATTCTCCACGATAACAGTCGAGTGTCTGTCCGGCTGCTTCCAGTCGGTGGCGTTGTCCGAATGGCCTCCCGAAGGGTAAGCGAAGCGCAGGTTGAGTTTGGCGCCTTTCACTTTCGTGCCGATCATATCCATCACCGGACAGCAGGCCGTCTGCACCTCCACCGGGAAGCCGTTGAACGTGAACACACTGTTGACCACACCGTTCCACAGGTCGGTAGTCTGGCTGATACCGGTCAGTGCCTCCGGCGCGGCGGGGTTACCCGAAACGTCGGTCAGCTCAAGGCCGAAGAAACCGAGATGCATCCGGTGCGGGTTGATTCGATACCACTCGTAAGCCTCCACATTGCGGGGATTGCTCCGGTCTATGGTAGCGTACAGTTCCGGTTTGCCGCGGAAATCGTAGGACACCAGCGTTTCGTCGTGGCGCAGGTTTTTCGGATTGGCGAACGAATTCCAACCCCATTCGGAATAGGTTCCCAGAGGCACGCCAAGATCATACAGATCCGGAAACGTTTGCAGCCCTGTGGCGTCAACCGTAAAGGCAAAACACCCGTTGCCAACCGACACCGAAGTAAGCGGATCGAGTTTATCAACTTTGATGTTGTTGCGCCTCACCAATGCTTCCCGGTCGATCGGGGTATTGTCAGCGGTCGAACAGCTTACTACCGCTATGGCGGTTAAAAAAAGGGAGTGAATTTTTCTCATAAGAATAAATTAGCGTTATCTTGATTTTCTACCAGGCCTGACTCTAACAGTGGGTTAATAAGTCGGGAGTTGCTCTCCTTCCAAGCCGGGATTCTGTTCCAGAATAGTAGTTTGGAACGGATACAATTCGGATCGATTTTTCACCAGTCCGCTGTTTTAAAGAACAATTTTCGTTGTCGCCAAAGCATTTCAGAACGGTTAAAGGACAGCAGTGATTTATATTTTACCTGCTATCTGCTTTTTCAGACCACCGGCGGCGAGTGAAGGATATCCAACAGTTCTTCCTCGCTGAGACCGGTAATTGCCTGCATCTGCTCGAT
>JAITBC010000256.1 GCA_031283785.1 Tannerella sp.
GAGAAACCTTTCGAAATGATCTAATGAGACCACCGGAAAACCGGTGTACCTCATCCGGAAAGGCGCAGCGAGCCGCCTGCGGGAACGGCGGGGTATAAAACGACCGGGCTTCCACCCGCGCCTTGAAGGTAGAAGAGGCCGACACAGGGAAGTGGCGGCGACACGAAAAGAGAGGCAGCTTGCCGGTACCGTCAAGCGAAGGAAAACGAAGCGAGAGGGGAAGGGCCATGAGTAGTCGTAGTGTAGTCATAGTACCGATGAAGCGGGAGAACCGGAACCAGGGAACCCTGACCTGGACGAGGAGAGTTCGGAAACGAAGTTTCCACGGGCTACACCTGGAACAAGAACTGACGGGAGGAAACACGTAGGCGGTACTCAGAGATCGGGGGTACACAGATACCCGGACAACGTGTAAACGAAACACCAGCGGATAACAATCGGAATCGGTGCTAATAATGAAGAAGAGAATAAAGATTAGCACGGATGTGAATCTTCTTCCAGAGGAACCGGATGCCGCGTACCCGCGGTACGAAAATTGGGCACGTCCGGGTCTGTGGGGGCTCCGGGGAGGCAACTCCCCGGTTCTACCCGGCCCACTGCGTCCCCAGGAGTCCATCGATTCCATTACCAATTCTACTTCGGTGGTCATTAAGCGTTTCGAAGAGATTGAACAGTCAGATCAACTCCGTTACCGATCAGGTCAGCGTATAAGCGGGAAAAACAAAAGCAGCATAAAGGCCCTTAACGGCGAAATAGCAAAGTTCAAGGTAGCCGGTTAGCCGCATGCACGGGCGCGGACGGTTTTATGTCCATTCTGATATTTCTTTTTTAGAATTACCCCAAGGAACATATTCTACATCTTTTGTTTTACAATACCGGCAAAACGGCATTGGCTTACATAAGAAATCAAATATTTCCTCTATTTTCATTACGCTATAAATATTTATGTAATCATTGTCCCTAACTACGATGTCCTTGCCAAAATATTTATTAAAATAATGTATGTACGCCACAGTTTCGCATTGATAGATTTTACCATCAATTAATTGTATACAAAAATTTCCCATTGCGCAAGTTGTGTAACTTTTTTTGTTATTTTGCTTCCCGGTAATATCAAGTGGTTGGCGTAGCCATGTGCTTCTATCATTTCTATATTCATCCCTTATTTCAAGTGGTATACTATATTTGTTTGTTAATTCTTTAATTTTTTCAATGTCAATTTTTACAGGATAATACGAAATAGAAATTTCTATTTCATTTTTCTTGCAGGTTTCATAAAATGTTTCCGGCATTTTTGGCAATAATAATCCGTTTGTTAATATATTTATCCTGCCTTCTGTAAAATAACGCCGTGCTACAGGTAAAAACAATTCAATATCAGGGTGCAAAAGCGGCTCGCCACCCAAAAGGCATATATCGGAAATTTTCCCATGAGTTAGTTTAGACAGTGTTTTCAGGTCATTTTCAAAAGTTTGTATATTCAAATATTTCGCCGTTGATAATGGCGAAAAATGCAGACAGCCCTTGCAGTTTAGATTACAATGATCCACCAGGTGTACATCGAAACGTAATTCACTTCTTGGAGCAAGCCGTTTTTTTGCCGATAATCTTAAAAACCAAATACGCGAAAATTTCGAGATTGATTTTGGAAGATGATTTACAACAAATTGCTTCATAAGTAATTTTATTTTTCGGGTAAAACCCATAACAATACCCCCAGAATGTTTGTTTTGCGGCGGCACGGATGCGGACAGGTTTTTCATGTCCATTCTGATATTTTCTTCTTTGACACTTTCCATTCTATTCCAAAACCCATTTCTTTTATTTTGCAGTATTTGCAAAATGAAACCGGTTTTGCCAGTCTTTCAAACATTTCTTCTTTTGTTTTTATTCTGTAAATATCTATAACATCATTTTCTTCTACAATAAGGTTCTGATTAAAATATTTATTAAAATACTTTATATAAGCCATTTCGATACATGTATATAATTTACCGTCAATTAACTGGACACAGGTATTAAACATATGGCATAATCTCAAATTGTCACCAATGTTTTGTTTGCCCTTAATATCCAGCGGTTTTTTATGCATTGTTTTATGTCCCACAAAATAATACCTGAACTTTACGTTGGTTTCTTTTGCTTTTTGTTCTATGCGCTTATACTCCAGTTTAATCGGATATTGCGTAACAGCTATTATAATATCATTTTTACGGCAAGTTTCCCAAAATAAATCATTTTGTTTTAATAATAGTATGCCGTTGCTGACAAGCTCTATATGCCCTTTCCGAAAATGCTTGCGGGATATTTCAAGTATCTCATTCAGACGAGGATGCAATAACGGTTCTCCACCCATTAAATGCAGCCAGTTGATTTCTTCGCCAACCAGTTCCGAAATTCTTGAACAGTCCTTTTCATAATTTTCTATGTTAAGATATGTTTCATCTGCTATTGGTGAAAAGTGCTCGCAGCATACGCAATTCAAGTTACAATGGTCACAGACACTAACCTCAAAGCCCAATTTTGTTTTTACTTTACGTCTTTCAACGGATTGTTTCCGCATATGATTGAACATCATTTGCCGTTTCAATGAATCGGGGAAAAATCTTTTCACAAAAGCCTTGCAATGACTAATAACATAATTCGAAAACAACATAATACTCCCGAAATATTGTTTTACGGCGGCACGGACGCCGCCGTTCCCATAAATTTCAGATTTTATGGCGCATAACGCCTGTTTGTACGCAATATTGCGCGTACCTCAACCGGATTTTATTGGAATGCGCGAGTGTAATACCCCGCCCTTCACTCCAAATAACAAGTAACAGGTTTTGTTATCTGCTGTCTGCTGCCTGTTACGGAATAACCGCCGAAACCACCGGCCCCCACTGTCCCGCTTCGCCCTTACCGTTCTCGTAACGGCAGCAGACATACGCCGTCATACCGGCGTCTTCCGCGTCAAAGAGGATCTTCTCCTTCCGCCGCCGGGTAAAGCGCAGGTGCTGGAGGCCCTTCCCGTCTACGGGGGGCTTCATCA
>JAITBC010000275.1 GCA_031283785.1 Tannerella sp.
ACCAGCAAAGTATCGACATATACCGAAAAAGCCTGAACCATGCCCTGATCCGAGGGATGCGGCACTTCGGCGGCGGCGGCCGCATGAGGCGCTGTCCCCTGTCCGGCTTCGTTAGAAAAGATCCCCCGTTTAACGCCCATTGTAACGGCCATGCCTACCACTCCGCCCAATGCCTGATGTATGCCGAACGCGCTTTTTATTATCAGCATGAACATCTCCGGTATCTGCCGGAAGTTTATCGCTAAGATGAAAAGCGCTATGACAATATAACCGATCGCCATAAACGGGGTAATAATCTCCGCCACGCCGGCAATTCGCCGTACGCCTCCGAATATAACAAGTGACAACAAAAAAATAACAATACCGGCCGTGATTCGTTTATCCAATGCAAATGAAGTCTGAAACGCATCGCTTATAGCATTTGCCTGAACGCCGGGCATCAACACCCCTAACGCAATAATCGTAACAATTGCAAAAATAACGGCATACCATTTCTTGCCCAATCCATTGAGGATATAATAAGCAGGGCCGCCACGGTAAATGCCATCTATCTTTTCCTTAAATATCTGGCCTAACGACGCTTCCACATAGGCCGTCCCTGCGCCCAGAAATGCGATGACCCACATCCAGAATACCGCTCCGGGACCTCCCAGTGCAATTGCCGTAGCAACGCCGGCAATATTACCCGTCCCGACACGGCCGGATAAAGCCAATACAAAAGCCTGAAAAGAAGATATGCCTGAGCCGGAAGCCTTGCCGCGAAACAGCAACATCATCATCCGCCGGATATAACGTACCTGAAAAAAACGAGTGCGAACGGAAAAATATAATCCGGTCGCCAAGCAAAGGATAATAAAAGGCCATCCCCATATCCACGAACTAATCGTCGCTATCCATCTACCAAAGTCCATTTGTTGTTTCCTTATTTTTTTTATTTATATATACGGTCTATGACTTTAACGACCGGCATAACCGGCCTGTAAAAGTACGCCATAAATACAAATTATGCAAATTTCAAACAACTCGAACCAGGTTAAATCTTTTTTTGAGGTGCTATGAAAAATATCCGGCCATACGATAGAGAAAGAAATCTTTGCCTTTCAACCCCATGGTTTTGTATAATGAAGCGTCGGTTTTTACCGTTTATCCGTTCTGCGTTAGCGTCGGTTGCGCCCGTGCCGAAAGTAATTAATAAAATCTGTGTTTCGTACTCACGCAGCATCTTTATAACACTCTTACATTCTGCCATTGAGGCTGCCCCGACAAATACTGTCGGTACGGGTTTTCCGTAATTTTTAGTTCGTCTTAAACCGATTGCTTATGTCGTACCATCGCTTACCCGGCGCTCCGTGTGTTCGTAAGCATCCCATATATCGAAATGTTCCAAAACATGCGCCGGTACAGGATAACTGCCAAGTTGCGGATTTAAGGTTAACCATAATATCCTTTCTTTTGCCTACAAAAAAAGTGGATAAATTTCGCAGGTAATTGAATGATCTCTTTATCGCTACATTCTTGATTTTTATTTCGCACACTTTGGAATACTCATGTTTTTCATCTAATTTTGCAAATCGATTTCGAGAATATAAACGATTAAAACATATAAAAATCATGAACAGGAAAGCTATTTTAATCATTTGCGACGGCTGGGGGCTTGGCGACAAGCTGAAAGATGATGTTATCTATAACACTCCTACTCCTTATTGGGATTACCTTTTGGCCACTTATCCCAATTCGCAGCTTCAGGCTTCGGGCGAAAATGTCGGGCTGCCGGACGGACAGATGGGTAATTCCGAAGTAGGACACCTCAACATTGGCGCCGGACGTGTCGTTTATCAGGACCTTGTGAAAATAAACAAGGCATGCCGCGACAATTCCATACTGGGAAATGCGGCTATAAAATGCGCCTATGAATATGCAAAAAACAATGACAAACAGATTCATTTCCTCGGACTTGTCTCGGATGGCGGCGTCCACAGTTCCATGGACCATTTGTTTAAGTTGACGGAAATATCCGAAACTTACGGCATCACCAAATCGTATGTGCACTGCTTTATGGATGGGCGCGACACCGACCCCAAGAGCGGAAAGGGTTTTATCGAACAGCTTGAGAACCACCTTAAAAATACGGGCGGGAAAATCGCTTCCATCGTCGGACGCTATTATGCAATGGACCGCGACAAACGCTGGGAACGTATAAAGGAAGCCTACGATTTGCTGATTAACGGAACGGGCAAACCGGCGGAAAATATGATTAAAGCAATGGAAGAATCGTATGCCGAAAATGTCACGGATGAATTTGTGAAACCCATTGTTCACGTCGAAAACGGCAAACCGGTAGCAGTTATTGAAGAGGGCGACGTCGTTATATTTTTCAATTTCCGTAACGACCGGGCAAAAGAACTGACGAATGTACTGACACAGCAGGATATGCCGGAAGCGGGAATGAAAACAGTCGCCGGCTTGCAATATTTCACAATGACGCCGTATGACGCCACATTCAAAGGACTTCACATTTTGTTCGACAAGGAAAATGTCAACAACACGCTCGGCGAATACCTGGCATCCAAATCGCTTAAACAGCTTCACATTGCCGAAACGGAAAAATACGCGCACGTCACTTTCTTTTTCAACGGAGGTCGCGAAGCGCCGTTCGACGGTGAAGACCGTATACTCGTCCCGTCGCCGAAAGTCGCTACATACGACCTGAAACCGGAAATGAGCGCATACGAGGTGAAAGACAAATTAGTAGAAGCCATCCGGACAAATAAATATGATTTCATTGTCTGCAACTATGCTAACGGCGACATGGTAGGACATACCGGCGTATATGAAGCCATCGAGAAAGCGGTCGTCGCCGTCGACGCCTGTCTTAAAGATACGATAGAGACGGCGAAGACAAATGATTATGAAGCGATTATCATAGCAGATCACGGGAATGCCGACCATGCCCTGAACGAAGACGGCTCGCCCAATACGGCGCACTCGCTGAATCCCGTACCGTTCGTTTATGTGACATCCGACGCCTCGGCAAAAGTGTCCGACGGCATACTGGCGGACGTTGCCCCTTCCCTGCTTCACATTATAGGGCTTGAGCAACCTGAAGATATGACGGGGAACAACCTGATTAATTAAAAAAAAGAACGCCGTCTCTGCCACCTGTCGTTTCACGAAGTTTGCCTGCATCTCGATGATACAAATAGAAGACACCCTTATAAGCCTCGACCTCGTCGAACGTTTTTTCCATTGCGACCTCTCGCGCTGTAAGGGTGGATGTTGCGTCGAAGGCGAAGCGGGAGCGCCGCTCGAAAGAAAAGAATTCGATATCCTGCGCACGATACTGCCTGACGTATGGGACGACCTTTCACCCGAAGCGAAAACGGTTATAAATGAGCAGGGCGTCGGATATATCGATGCCGACAGTGATATCGTCACATCCATCATCGACGGTAGAAACTGCGTCTTTACATATTATGACAAGGACGGCATTTGTAAATGCGCAATAGAAAAAGCCTACAACGAAGGCCGCATAAATTTCATGAAACCCGTTTCGTGCCATCTTTATCCCGTACGCATAACGCAATACAAAGATTACAGGGCAGTGAACTATCACCGGTGGAAAGTATGCCGCGCCGCCGAGATACTGGGAGAGCAAAAGCACATCCCGGTATACCGCTTCCTGCGCGAACCGCTGATCCGCAAGTTTGGCGAAGAATGGTTCAACGCTTTGGATATCTGCGCCAAGGAATATTTCGGGACTTAATCCCGTGTTTGGGCGGCTGTTCTCGGGCGGGCATATAACGGCTTCGGGATTATCGTTTCGGATAATACGGAAGCGTATACGGATTGCGGTATTTATACCCGTACAGGCGATGATTCTCCGCTTCCTTATCGTCGATAAACGACAGGGTTGCAGGGTCCCATCTGACCGGACGTTTCAACTCTATCGCCATATTTGCCAGGCAGCATAACGTGTTCGTACTGCATCCTACTTCGACAGGGGCGATCGTCTTTTTACGGGAACGGATACAGTCGACAAAGTTCTGCATGTGCGGAGAACTTATCTCATATTCTCCTTCGCCGATTTTCCTTTCTTTTTTTTCCAACAACTCCGGTTTTGAACATTCGATATAACCACGAGCGACCTTCAGCCAGCCTTTATCGCTTATAAAGCGGATACCAAGACCCGGAGCCGACGGATTATCTTCAGTGTAGGGCTGTTCGGTCATTATAATGCCGTTTGCATATTTCATCGTCAGATACTTCGCGCCGTCATATCCTTTGGGTATATATTCAATCGGGCCGGAACCGTCCATTCCAATGGCGGCCTGTGCTATGTCAAACATATGCGCTCCCCAGTCGGCCGTATAACCGTTTCCCGTTTCACAATACCAGCGCCATGCGCCCCACAGTTTTTCGTCTTCTTTCGGATCAAGAGATATGGGAGGACACAAATTGGGATGGTAATGCACTTTCGGGTCGTTCAACGGGCCTAACCACTGATTGAAATTAAGGTTTGCCGGGATCGGCTGTTCCGGCAAATCATATGGCGTCGGAGGATCTCCAACCCTTACATATATCTTTTCTATATGGCCGATTTTACCACTTCTCACCAATTCTATCGCCTGCTGAAACTCCTTGCTGGAACGCTGTTGACTGCCTACCTGAAAAACACGGCCGTTATCCGATGCGGCCCTCATGATGGCCAGGCCTTCCGTAACAGTATAGGCCAAAGGCTTTTGACAATATACATCTTTCCCCGACTGACAGGAATAGATGGCTGCCAATGCATGCCAGTGGTCGGGAAGGGCTACTTCGACTGCGTCAATATCTTTCCGCTCAAGCAACTCTTCAAAAAATTCATAAGCGTCACACCGCGGATTCATGTTAATCGAAGACTGCCATTTCTTTACATTATCAACGAAACGTTCCACCTTAATCGTATCAACATCGCAGCATGCGGCTACCTGTACGCCCGGACATTCCGAAAAGCCGTAAAAATCGGAACATCCCTGGCGTCCTAATCCTATAAACCCGAGTACAATGCGATCGCTCGGTGCAATACGGATACCTTTTTGCATTGTCCAGCTCGGCAGAACCGTCAATCCTGCAAGTCCTAATGCCGAATAACCAAGAAATTCCCTGCGGGAAATCGCTTTCTTTGCGTTTTTCACTTTCTCATTCATTGTTATATTACTTTTAAGTTTAAGATTTTCCCGCAAAACTACATAAAATTTTCTGATTTTCAAGTGCGGACGGATGAAAAAGTTTTTTTTACGGAAAAAAAACGGTTTTTTTATTCACATTATTATCGCTCCGATGTAAGATTCTCTTTTTTTTATTGTAAGTTTGCAAAAAATAATACTGACGCTGTATGCAAAATATCAGTTTTTACGTAACCCTTATATCGTTCATTATCATTGTAAACGGTTCATTTGCAGGCGCATTTCCCGCAAACATGCCCCACAGGGGTTTGACGTCCTCGTCCAATGAAATAATAATTGGCGCAGAACAAAAAGACGTCATAAAAACCATGGTAAAACAAAAACGCATCGGACTTATTCTGAATCAAACTTCGGTTTTAAATGACGGGACACATCTTTTAGACATCTTAGTCAAAGAGGGATTAAACATAAAAAAAATTTTTGCTCCCGAACATGGCTTTCGCGGGATAGACGAGGCAGGCGTCGACGTAAGGAACAGCGTGGATGCCGGGACCGGAATACCGGTTATTTCTATTTACGGCAAAAACAACAAGCCGACTGCGGCACAGTTGTCCGATATTGATGCAATCATTTTTGACATACAGGATGTAGGGGCACGGTTTTATACCTATATAAGCACCATGCACTATGCAATGGAAGCCTGCGCCGAGAACGGCAAAGAATTTATCGTCCTCGACCGTCCCAATCCTAATGATTATGTAGACGGGCCGGTACGCGAAGATAGGTTTTCTTCGTTTGTCGGTGTGAATCCGATTCCTGTTCTCCATGGGCTTACGACGGGGGAACTTGCCCGTATGATAAACGGGGAAGGCTGGATATCGACAGGGAAAAACAGTTGTAGCCTGCAGGTCGTTCCAATGAAGAACTGGCGACACGGACAGCCTTATCGCCTGCCGGTAAGGCCATCGCCTAACTTACCGAACGATTTGTCCGTCGGATTATATCCGTCGCTGTGTTTTTTTGAAGGTACGAATATCAGCGTCGGACGGGGTACGCCATTCCCATTCCAGGTGCTGGGTAATCCCGACAAAAGATACGGTGACTTCACTTTTACGCCACAACCGGTAAAAGGAATGGATATGAACCCTATGCATAAAGGCAAAACCTGTTACGGGATTGACCTCAGAGTCGCTCCTCCGGCAGAACTCAAGCTGTCGCTTCGTTTTCTTATCGATTTCTTCGAGAAATCCGGTTGCGAGGAAAACTCATTTTTTTCGCGCCCCGACTGGTTCGATTTGCTGGCCGGAACAGATAAACTCCGCCGGCAGATCATTAAAGGCCTGAGCGAAGAAGAAATCCGCACATCCTGGAAGCCCGGCCTGGATACATACAAAGAAATACGCAAAAAATATCTTCTATATGATGACTACGACAGATAAATTGACCCATATCCGCTACATACATCTAAAGATAAGCGTGATATTGCTATGTTACTTTTCCTTATCCGTTTCTTGCAGAAAGGAATCGGAAAAAGATGTAAACGCCGAATGGACGACCGACATTCAGAGCCATTTATATGAATATGGCATCTGTGTAGATTCGTTTGATATAACAAATTATATTGTCAAAAGCGGCGATAACCTTTCCGGAATATTCCGGCGACTCGGATTTACGGCAAATATGATCGACAGGTTGTGCCGGGCATCGTCCGATGTATTGGACCCGAAAAGACTGCGTGCCGGTATGACTTATACTGCAATCACCACGCAAGACAGCCTTGCCGTCATTCAATATGTTATCTTCGCCAAATCAATGACCGATTTTTCCATCATAGATATCACCGGTGACAGCATCAAAACATACGAATACATCAAAGAAATCCGTTTGGAGCGCCGATATATGGAAGGTATCATAACCTCCTCTTTATGGAATATCATAAAGAATAACGGGGGCAACCCTCTGCTGGCGTTGAAAATATCCGACATTCTCGCATGGCAGGTAGATTTTTTCGATGTCAAAGCCGGCGATTCTTTCCGGGTAACGTATGATGTGGTATTTATTGACGACACAACAGAGCTTAATATATCCTCCATTGAAGGACTTGTCTTCACACATCAACGCAAAGAATATACCGCCATTCCTTTTACGCAAGACAGCATCCGCGAATATTTCGACACGGAAGGAAACAGTCTGCGGAAAGCGTTCCTGAAAGCGCCGTTGGACTTTTTCAGGATAACATCGAGATTCACTAATGCCCGTTTTCATCCGATACTTAAACGATACCGCGCCCATCATGGCGTCGATTATGCAGCTCCTGTCGGAACTCCGGTGAAAGCAATCGGCGAGGGGACGGTTATTGCCAAAGGTTTTGACGCAAATGGCGGCGGTAATTTTATAAAAATAAAACATAACACGGTCTATACGACAACATACATGCACCTGAAAAGTTTTGGGAAAGACTTACAAACCGGAACACATGTGAAACAGGGTGCCGTCATAGGGTATGTCGGTTCAACAGGACTTTCCACCGGACCGCATCTCGACTTCCGCGTACACAAAAACGGACAGCCGATAGATCCTCTAAAAATGGAGTCGCCACCGTCCAATCCTGTAAGAACCGAACTCAGGGACAGTTTTGAAATCGTCAAACGCACGGTATTAGCGGAAATGGACAGCCTGAAAATTGAAAATAAAATACAAATAAACTTAAATAATTAAAAAATACGAAAATGAAAACAGCAGGTAACATAATCTGGCTTTTATTGGGCGGTATCATAACCGCTGTTGAATATGCGTTATCAAGTCTGATTCTGATGATTACAATCATCGGGATACCGTTCGGACTGCAAACGCTGAAACTTGCAAGACTTTCACTATGGCCTTTCGGCAGTAAAATAACGGATACCGGAAATTCCGGCGGCTGCATAACCGTCATCATGAATGTTTTATGGATCATATGCGGAGGATTCTGCATATGCCTTACTCACCTGTTTTTTGGTATTCTGTTATGTATCACTATCATCGGTATTCCATTCGGCAAACAACATTTTAAACTGGCCGGATTAGCGCTTACTCCTTTCGGAAAGACTATTTCTTAGCGCGACTTTACCATGTAAAAGCAGAGAGATACAAAAGAGCGCCGGCATAAAAAATGTGATGCAGGCTGGGGGGGGATATGCGCGTTATAACGAATGACGGGTATGTGCGCTATCGCTCGATTAACAGATATTTTTCCATTGCCTCTTCGCGCGAGCAGGCATTGAAATGCCACCATTCGCTCGTAACGGACTTAAAGCCGGCTTTTTCCATTATACGCCGCAGTAATTTACGGTTTTTATATTCCGACGGGGTTATCCGGCGTCTTTTCAACAGGTCGTCTTCCTTGTCCGTATTAGATTCCGGCCCAAAGAAGTCGAATGGCGTCCCCATAGGAAGCCATTCGCCGTTTTCATCCACCAATGTGACATCGACAGCCATTCCATAGTTATGCAGCCCTCCGCCTTTCGTCGGGTCGGCCACATAATATTCATTATTTGTCCTTTTCGCCCATTCGTCCATCTTCCGCTGCACTTCCATCGGACGCGCAGCATCATAGATTAAAAGTGACAAATCCGGTCGTTCGTTTCGTAACAAATCATGTGCGCGGAGAATCATCCTGGCGGCATTCGGATGTAGCCATGCTTTTGTCAGTTTCGAATTATACAAGGACTTTCCGATAAAATTGTCTTCAGTTTTATATACAAGGTAACATTGTATGGACGGTTCCCAAAAACAGACATCAACAAAGCCCATATCTTTCATCTTCGCATCCCAGTCATATTCGACTGTTTTCTTATTCTGCGCTTTGCCATGCGAGTGAAACAAACACAGACAAAGAATACAAATAATTATATGGAGATTCCTCATCATCTCAACTGATAACAACCTGTTCCACACTTACGGAACGCTTCAAAAAAATCGACGCCGCTTCCGAAAATTTTTTCTCCGATTCTGTCGTCATAAACCGACATTCTCCGCTTCTCGACAAACGGCGCGACATCTCGGGATGGCGTATGAGATAATCTTTCAGACTTCCCGCCACACAATGTCCCTGCGAGAACAAACGAACCCTTTCGGGCAGATACTTGCGTATTTTTGCTTCAAGCAGCGGATAGTGTGTACAACCAAGCGCCAGTGTATCGATCAGTGGATCCGATGCAAATATATGCGCTACATTCTTACGAACGAAGAAATCTGCGCCATCGCCGTCATACTCCCGGTTTTCCACAAGCGGCACCCACATCGGACAGGCTTCGCCGGTCACCGTCATATCCGGATAAAGTTTGGCGATCTCCAGCATGTATGACCCGGAAGATATAGTCCCGACAGTTCCCATAATGCCGATATGCCGCGTCGCAGTCAACGAGCCGAGCGCTTCTGCCGTAGGACGGATAATACCCAAAACCCTTCGTGACGGGTCTCCCGACACGGGCAGGTCGATTTGCTGTATTGTACGCAACGCCTTTGCCGATGCCGTATTACATGCAAGTATAATCAACGGACATCCTTCCTCGAACAGCCGCATCACAGCCTGACGGGTAAAGCTGTACACAATTTCGAAAGAACGTGACCCGTACGGCGCACGGGCGTTATCTCCAAGATATACATAATCATATTCCGGCAACAAACGGCGTATATGTTCGAAAATAGTCAGCCCCCCGTAACCCGAATCAAATATTCCTATAGGATATTTCCCCGCCATCAAAAAACTCATTTATAAAAATTCCGGATGCCTGTACCCGAAAAAGGTACAGGCATCCAACAACATAATAACTCTATATTCTGAAAAATAAAAATTCCCCCGTGCGATTTTATTTATTTAATCCCAGCTTGGCCTTTACTTTATCCGTCGCATCAATAGCAGCGCTTCCCATGTAAATCATTACCTGCGGCGTCATAATATATGTATACCCGTTTTCTTCTCCTACTTCTTGAATAGCCTTTTGCATCTTTTCATGCAAAGGGGCAAGCAGCTCATTTTGTTTCTTGTCTATTTCTTCCCTTGCCATAGGCACAAAGTTTTCCATACGTGTCCGCATACCTTCAATCTCCTGTATACGAAGCATTTTGATATTTTCCGTCAAGGAATCGCCTTTCGAAGTCAGATCCGAGTACTTACGATTATATTCTTCTTCCATTGTCGTCATTGCATCCTGATATTGCTTGGCATACGTTGCCATTTCTTTCTCTACTTCCGAAAGTTCAGGTAAAAGGTTAAATACCTCCTGTGTATTAACTACTGCGATTTTCATTTCCTGAGCTGCCAATCCCAATGGGAGAAGCAACAATACTGATACGATAAGATTTTTCATTTTTTTGCTATTTATTTATTTATTTCGTTCAAACAAAGCGCACAAAGATAAAATAATTATTTTGAATATCCCAATTTCGCAAGGACTTCGTTACTAATATCTATTTGTGGAGAAGCATAAAAGATGGTCATCGCCGATGCCCGGTCAACTATCATCTGATATCCTTTATCTTCCGATATTGCCTTAACGGCTTCATAGATTTCGTCCTGTATAGGCTTCATCAGGGATTCGCGTTTTTTATAAAGCTCGCCTTCGGCTCCGAAATATTTACGTTTCAACTCCTGCGCCTCCTGTTCTTTCTTTATGATTTCTTCTTCACGTTTAGATTTCATTTCGGCAGAAAGAAATACGAGTTCACTCTGATAATTCTTATACATATTCTGCGCTTCCTGCTGCAGTACTTCAATCTCGCCCTGCCATTTCTCCGAAAGCCGGCTCAACTGTTCGTTCGTCATTTCATACGCCGGAATATTTTTTAATATATATTCCATATCTATTAGCGCAAACTTCTGCGCTATTGTCGTTGTCGCTATAGAGCAAAACAACACCATACTCAATATTAAAAATACTCGTTTCATAATTGCTTAATTTATAATAATTCCATTTTTAAACAGGCATAAAAGATTTCATTGTAACATGCTGAATTAACACAAACGGTGCAAGAATCAAAACTCCTGTCCCAATATAAAGTGAAAGTTACTGCCTCCCCTTTCTTGAGAACCGAAAGGCGTATCGAAGCCATATGCCCAGTCGATACCCATAAGGCCGATCATAGGAAGGAATATGCGTACGCCGGCTCCGGCCGACCGTTTAAGGTTAAACGGTTTGAAATCCGAGATACTGTTCCAGGCATCTCCGGCTTCGGCAAAAATAAGCCCGTATATTGTACTTGAAGGTTCAAGTATCAACGGATACCGCAGTTCGAACGACAACCGTGAATACGAACGGGCATTAGGCATATAATAGTTATTCCCTGCTATTTCTCCGTTATCATATCCCCTTAGTGCAACCGTTTCCTGATAGTAACTGTAACCGCCGGTCATACCGTCGCCTCCTACGTAAAACGTACCGAACGGAGATTTTTTATACTTGTTATAATCGCCGATCCATCCCACTTCAACACGCGACATAAGTACCGGCGTGCGTTGCGGGCCGCCGTATTGGGGAAGGGGTAAAAGAGGTATAAACACTTTACTCTTGAATCTTACTTTATAATATTCTACCAGTTTATATTTTTCCGCATCGGATGTTATGTTTTGATAATCCTTGCCGTCAAAGAGCGAATAAGGCAAAGTTGTTGTCCCTGAAAGCATAAATTGCGAGCCGGAACGGGTATAAAGCGGATTATCGATAGAATTGCGCTGCAGTACAAGCTCCAGGTTAATATCATGGTATTTGCCGTCTTCCGACAATCCCAGCTGATAATAGCCATTGTCCCAATTATTCAGCATATACATCTGATAATTCATCGTTGCCATGAACTGGAAATAATCGTCCGGCCAGTTAAGGCGTTTCCCGTATCCTACCGAAAAGCCGAGAATCTGCATATATTTACTCTTATCATAAGCGCTTTCATAACTGTTACCATAATCATATCCTCCCATGCCAGAAGTATAATAATTGTAATAATTATAGTAACTGTTCTGCATCATCTGTGTGTAATATCTGGAGTTTACATCGGTATAACGGGAAAAATAAGCGCTGATCGACAGCGAGTTAGGCCGTTTACCTCCGAACCACGGGTCAAGGAAGGAAATGCTATAAGCCTGATAATACTGGGCGTTTGTCTGTCCGCTGATATTGAGCGTCTGGCCTTCGCCCTGCGGGATAATTCCTTTATAAGTTTTTGTATTTACAAGATTTTTCAATGAAAAGTTGGTAAATTTCAGACCGAGTTTGCCGATAATGCCGGTCTGTCCCCAACCGAGTGAAAACTCAATCTGGTCGTTCGCCTTGGAAGTAAGATTATAAATAAGGTCTACCGTCCCGTTATCGGGATTGGTGTTAAAATCAGGTTTCATTGCTTCGGGATCGAAATGTCCTATTTGCGCCAATTCACGCAATGAACGCATCAAGTCGTCACGGCTGAACAGGTCTCCGGGCTTTGTACGTAATTCGCGGCGGATAATATCTTCATACAGGCGATCATTACCGTTAATGACCACCCTGTTTATCGTCGCCTGCGGTCCTTCCATTATGCGGACTTCAAGAGCGATCGAATCATTATTAATATCCACTTCCACCGGATCGGCCTGTGCAAACATATATCCGTTATTCGAATACACATTCATCACCGCGTCTTCGTCCGAATACATACGGTCCATCAGTTTTTTCTGATTATAGACATCGCCGGATTTCATATTCAGCAATGTTTCGAGATAGTCGGAAGGATATTTTGTATTACCGACAAACCTGATATTCTTAAGATAGTATTTCTGTCCTTCATCTATCGTAAGATAAATATTAACGCGTTTTTCATTAAACGGCACAACGCTATCGGCAACAATCACCGCGTCACGATATCCGTACTCATTATATTTATCTATCAGATTCGTCTTATCATTTCCGTATTCGACGGATGTAAATTTTTTTGTACTGAACATTTCGAGCCAGCTGTTCCGGAAACGTTCCATCATATTGAAACGTTCATTCGTCTTCTTCATTGCCTTTCGAAGTTGGAAGTCGGTAAGCATTTCGTTCCCGGTAAAATAAATCTTTTCTATCTTTGTTTTTTCGTTTTTATCAATATTTACATTTACTATTACCTCTCCTTCTTTATTCGGATCATCTTTTTCCACAACCTCCACATCGACATTTTTAAAACCTTTGTCATCGAAATATTTTTTGATGAGCATCTTCGCCCGGTCAATAATATGAGGCGTAATCTGATTGCCTTTGCGCAGGTTAAGCCGCGTTTCAAGTTCGTTACGTTCTCCTTTTTTCACGCCGTTATAATTGATTTCCGAGATGCGTGGCCGCGGGCGGAGGCGTATTTCGAGCCATACCTTATCACCTTCTATCTTCGTGGCAAGAATTTTTATGTCGGAAAATAGCCCTTGACGCCAAAAACGATTCACGGCATCGGTAATTTCCTCTCCGGGTATACTGATTTCGTCTTCGACCCTCAACCCGGAAAAGCCTATCAGCACAAAATCATCGTAATTGGTAGCCCCGGTAACCTTAATATCCTGGATTTTATACTTTTTCTGAACAAAGGTATACAGGATTTCCGGTATATTCTCTTCCGAAATCGTATCCCGAACATTCAATATCGTCGTATCGGCAAGAATACCCGTCGGCGGCAGTATCGTGTCGGCGCTCTGTGATAATCCCCAAAAAGAAAAGCTCAAAAATGTAACCAGTAATAATATTTTTTTATCCATACATCAGGATTTAGTTATTTGCTCACTTGTCTTACCGAAACGCCTTTCTCTTTGCTGGTAAGACAATATGGATTCATAAAATTCGTTCTCTCTAAAATCAGGCCAATAAATATCCGTAAAATACAATTCCGCATAAGACAACTGCCACAACAGGAAATTGCTTATCCGTTTTTCGCCTCCGGTTCTTATCAATAAATCCGGATCCGGAATGTCGCATGTCGTAAGGTACGAAGAAAAGAGTATTTCGTCAACGTCTTCGATATCCAATTTATCCTCCCGTACATTTTCCGCGATGCGTTTCGCCGCATTAACAATTTCCCAACGGGAAGAATAGCTAAGCGCCAGTGACAGCGTCGTTCCGGTATTCACCGATGTTTTTTCGAGACATTCCGATAACGTCTTATGCACCTCGCCGGGCAAACGCATCATATCTCCTATTGCCGTCAGGCGGACATTATTTTTCATCAAATCCGGCGTTTCACGGCGTATAGCCGCTACCATAACAGACATCAGCGCCTTCACTTCTTCGTCCGGACGCTTCCAGTTCTCCATCGAAAAAGTATATATAGTCAGATATCTAAGTCCTATTGCGACTGCTGCCTCTACTATCTTACGAACCGAAATGACACCCTCACGGTGTCCTTCGCTCCGATCTCGTCCGTGAGCCTTAGCCCAGCGCCCGTTTCCGTCCATAATGACAGCCACATGCTGCGGCAGTCTGCCTTTATCTATTTTTTCTATCAATGACATTTTATCAACGTCTAATATATTCCGTTTATATCTTTTTTATTACAGTTACAATCACGAAGGCCAAAATCATACGATACCGAAATCATCAACATGGAGTACCAGTCTTTATTTTTCCAGAGGCTGCTTCCCATATCATAAGGATCGTCCAGCAGATCGTTTCCCCCGCTTATATCAAGCCCATCTCCGAACAGTTTGCGGATCGACCATTCTGCGCCGATATTAACACGGTTTCTTAACTTATACTTAACTCCCGTACCGACCGAAATATGAGGACTGAAAAAAACTCCTCCTCCGCCGCCACCGGCAGCTACCGACAGTCCCAACCCTCCCATTATATACGGTGTAATACGTTTCGTATACAGATACTGATATTTATCGCTGTACGGAAAGAAATTAAATTCCGCCTGTCCGCCCAAATCCACAATGTTTCGGTCGAAATCAGCCTGCGCACTGCCGGGAAAAACATTATCAAGCCCTTCCGTTGATCCGCTAACGCGAGCCCATGCCATATCGGCTTTAAAGGCTACACGGAAATTGGCGTTGTAACGAAACAAAACGCTTGCCGAAGGATTCATATTTTTAAATGCAGCATTTTTATTGACATCGCCCATATAAAACGCCCCTCCAAGCATACCTCCTATTTCGTACAGATATTCCTGCGCCCCCGACCTTAAAAAAGAAACACACAAAAATATAATAATGCCTGTTCGCCGAAGAATAGTCAAATCCATAATTCTTTAGTTTATAATAAACCATCAAAATTCATATCCGGCCTTTCTTTCTAACGAAAAAACACGCATAAAATTATATCTGCGGCCTTCTAATCTTTCATGAAACCGAGACGATTGATTCGCCCGCGCCATAATTCGTTTAAAACATTCGTATCTTTACCTGCTTTTCCGCCGAAAAGCAGAACAAAATCATTCCCATCAACATCTATCGACGAAAAACCTCGCGCCGTATATTCGTCCGGCATTACATGAATCGTATCCTGCTGCCATGTGACGCCTCTATCCTTCGAACAGTAAACGTCATTCAACGCCGTCCCCGACTCATCCATACCTCCGGAAATATATAAAAGGTCATCGTAACAGAAGAATGCTGCTCCTTCACGTTCCGTGAATGTCATCCGTTCATTTGTCAGGGGAATCCACGACAAACCGTCCATCGTTGACCATGTTACGGCCGACAGTTTATTATTACCGTCACGCCCGGAAGATATCGTTAAATACGGATAATACATCACCTCATAATTCAACATGCCGAAGCCTGACAGCGGAAATGAAGCGGGGACTTCGTTTCCCGTCCGCCATTCCGCATCTTTATTTGCAGCTACGAATCGCAACGTTTCATCTACTTCCGAAACAGCGGATAATACAACTTCCCTTCCGATACTGCCTTCCGGGATAAAACCCAATAACGCCTTTATATAAGGAGCTTTTTCAACCTGCGACCATGTCTGCCCGTCCACCGAACGATACAGCACTCCATCCGTATCAAATACATATGCGACGCCTCCATATTCCGTAATCTGAGACAATACGGCTTTAGCGGGAAAACCGGACAACAGAATCTCCGTCCAATCGGTTAAATCCGCCTGCCCCGTCTTGTACAGACGACAAACGCCTCGTTCCGACGCGTACATATAATAAAAATCACCGTAAGGTATAACCTTCATTTCTTCAAATGATTTTCCCGGAATCAATCCTGAATAAAGATTCCATACCATCGAGTCGGGATCAACCTGATGAATATTGATTTTCGCCTCGTAGGTTTTGGTCGAAACACCATCGTAGGCATAAGTCGTAATCATAACGGGTGAAGAGAAGTTTACAGAATCATCTTCAGAGCTCCAGTACACACTATCATTTGTCGCCGGAGTTACCATAAGCACTCCGGTAACACCCACTTCAAAACTCATCGCACAAAAAACTTTTTCATCTATAACCGTTCCGTACGGCATAGAATCTTTGTTGTATATCCTCCCGTTCACCTGGTCTATCGTAAATACCACATCCGACAAACCCGCTATCGAATCGTTTGATAACGAGAACGAAGCTATTTGTGCATTGCTAAGATTCCAGTCATCGCTCGTCACATTATCACTCCCAAGACAAGAGGACATCAAACAAGCCACTCCGGCAATCAGCACCCCGCAAAAATTAATCTTTCCCATCTATACTTTTTTTTTCGAGTGGACAAAAGTAAGAACATTTTTTGTATTACTCTGCATCCCCGCATTTATTTATAATATTTTAGTGTAAGACACCTTCTTTTTAAGAACTTAGTTGCGTGTATACACTTCTATCAGCGAAGCCTTGCCGCAACCCCGACAAGAAAACGGAATCTCCTTTACATCAAAAGGTTGCAGCCCCAAACGACCTTTCACATCGACGGCAGGCACGCCTTCGCCCAATTTTATCGGAGCCGTCTCAACGATCATTTCGTCCCAGATATTTTCTTCAATAAAGGATTGATGAAGTTGCGCTCCGCCTTCAACTAACAAAGAAGCAATATTCCGTCCGTACAAATCGTCCGTTATCTCCTTCACGAAAGACCTGGAGGCTTCGATCGTCTTGTATTCTTTATTTTCTCCCGATAACAAACGTGCGAAATCATCACCTTCCCGTTTCCGGTATATTAATACAGGATAACTGCCGTCAAATAAACGGGCATTCCCGGGAATCCGCATATGATTGTCTACCGTAATGCGCAAAGGCGAATTTCCTGCCCAGTAACGCACCGTCAACAACGGATCGTCAAGCACCACAGTATTCGTTCCGACCATTATCGCCTGAACTTCCGAACGCAATTTATGCGCCATCATACGTGTAACCGACGTTGACAAAAACACCGGCGCTTCCGACCGGTCCGTCCTTTTACGGTCAAGAAACCCGTCGCTGCTCTGCGCCCATTTAAGTATGACATAAGGCCGGCGCTGCCTGTGAAGGGTCATAAAAAAACGATTCAACCCGACTGCTTCGCGCTCCATAACGCCGGTTACAACCTCGATGCCGGCGTCACGTAACATTTTAATGCCTCTTCCGGCTATTTCGGGGAAAGGATCCGTACAGGCAACTATCACGCGCGGTATGCCTTTCCGTATGATAAGCTCGACGCAAGGCGGCGTTTTCCCATAATGCGAGCAGGGTTCGAGACTTACATACATCGTAGAGTCGGGCAACAATGTTTCATCGCGTACAGAAGCGATGGCATTCACTTCGGCATGCGCAGTTCCGTAACCACAATGATACCCTTCGCCGATAATAACATCGTCGCGCACAATCACAGCTCCTACCATCGGGTTCGGCGCCACATTCCCCATCCCATTCTTCGCCAGTTCCAGGCATCTGGACATATATTTTTCAGAAATATCCATATCTATAAAACTATCTTTTTATTTTGTATTCCTCTCAACTTGCACTATCTTTGCCGGGAGCATACCGAAAATGAGAGATACGGCAACATATATAAAAAAAATGCTTGCAGGCATTTATCCGACGGAGGAAATACGCGGTCTCATCCGAGTGATTTTTTCGTATATATGTAATCTGTCCTATAATCAGCAAATTTTATGCAAAGATAAACAAATCCCCGAAAATGAAAAAAAACAAATATATGCTATTTTAGACAGGCTAAAAAAACATGAACCTGTACAATACATTATCGGTGAAACGGAATTTTACAGTTTCCCGATGAAAGTAAATCCTTCCGTCTTAATACCACGTCCCGAAACCGAAGAACTGGTTGATTTAATCATAAAATCACCTCAGATAAAACAGTATTCGGATGTTTCCGGTATTAAAATACTCGACATTGGAACCGGCAGCGGATGTATTGCAATTGCATTGGCGAGGCATATACCTTCTGCCGAAGTGACAGCTGTTGATATTTCGGAACAGGCATTGCAAACAGCCCGGACAAACGCACGGCTAAATAAAACCGATATCCGGTTTTTACAGTCGGATATACTTGATACCGATCAGGCAGCTTCGCTTATATCCGGCGCTTTTGACATCATCGTCAGCAATCCTCCTTACGTCAGGAACTCCGAACAATATGCCATGAGCACGAACGTTCTCGACTACGAACCTCACGGCGCATTATTTGTCCCCGACACTGATCCGTTACGGTTCTACCGGGCAATCATCGTTTTAGCTCAAAAAAAGCTCACTCCCGAAGGTATGATTTATTTCGAAATAAACCCCGCTTGTGATGCTCTTATCACCGAAATGCTTTATAATAACAGGTTCATCAATACGGAAATAATACGTGATTTATCGGGAAAGAACAGGTTTGTTATCGCAAAAAAATAAATAGTAATGAAAACGGAATCCGAATTACTCGACAGTCTGGCAAGATACTGCTCACAAGCGGAACGATGTGTCGACGATGTAAGAAAAAAGATAAAGTCGGCCGCTTTAACAGGCGATCGCACGGTTGATATGGAAACTCCGGCAAACGATGCCGAAAAATGGATAATAGGCCGTCTCATAGCGGAAAAATTCATTGACGAACGACGTTTTTGCCGCAGTTTTGTCAATGACAAATTAAAATTTAACCGCTGGGGACGCATAAAAATAGGTCACGAACTTAAAAAGAAGAACATAAAACCAGAAATTTATTCGGAGGCCATCGATTCGATCGAGGAAGACGAATATATATCGATCTTAAGCGATTTGCTCAAAAGCAAGAAACGTTCCATCAAAGGGCGTTCGGCGCAGGATGTTTCCCGGAAATTATACCGTTTCGCCTCATCGCGGGGATTTGAAAGTTCCCTTATCATCAAAACGCTGAAAGATATATTCGGCAATATTGACTGCGAAAATTATTATGAGTAGTATGCCGATGCGTATTTTGAATGATCTCGCAGACCTGTTTTATCCGCATTTATGCATCTTATGCCAAAATCCGCTAATCGAAAACGAACGGCATATCTGCTTGAATTGTTTATATAACCTTCCGGAAACCGATTATCATACGAATAAAGGAAATCCGGTACGGGCGTTATTTGCCGGTTTCCCGCAAGTAAACGAAGCGACGGCATTTCTGTTATTTGAAGAAGGCGGGAAAGCACAGCAACTTATTCATTTATTAAAATATTACGGGAATAAATCTTTAGCGGAGTTTTTAGGGCGTATAGCGGCTATTAAACTGAAAGAATACGGTTTTTTTGCATCCGTCGACACGATAATTCCCGTTCCTCTACATCCTGAAAAAGAGAAAAAACGCGGATATAACCAGTCCGGCTTAATAGCAAACGGCATAGCGTCTGTTTACGAATGTGACACGGATATGACAACGATAAAGCGGATTGCAAACACCCAAACACAAACGAGCAAATCGGTTTACGAGCGGCATGTCAACGTAGAAAAAATTTTTCAGCTAACAAATGCGGAGAAGCTTCTTGAGAAACATATCCTGCTCGTCGACGATGTAATAACAACAGGTTCAACCACTTCCGCATGTATCGAAACCTTATCGGGAATACCCGGAATAAAAATCAGCATATTTTCACTGGCTACCGTAGCGACAAATTAAAAAAAGGCATTATATTTGCGCCTGTTTAAACTCAAAAGATAATATTTATGTATTCAAAAGGAAAAAACAGACTGTGTAATTTCGTGTTCATTGCACTTATATCATTATTTATGATGTCCTGTAAAGAAAAACACAATATCCTGACCGAACAGGAAAAAGCGGAAGGATGGGCGTTGCTTTTTGACGGCGAATCAATGACCGGATGGAAAGATTATAATAAACCTTCACTCACACAGCCCTGGCATGTAGTAGACGGCTGTATACAAGCGAAAGGCGACGGCAGCGATTCCGACGGATATATCGTTACGGAAAAAGAATATGGAAATTTCGAGTTGTCGTGGGACTGGCGTCTGTCCAAAGGCGGCAACAGCGGCATGCTTTATCATGTCGTAGAAAACCCTTTGTTTAAAGTCCCTTATGTTACAGGCCCCGAATATCAGTTAATAGATGAGCCGAATTTCCCCGAAGTGCTTGAAGAATGGCAAAAACTGGGCGTCGACTATGCCATGTACCTGCCTGACAGGAGCCTGATGAAAGTAAATCCGGCCGGTGAATGGAACAATTCAAAAATCGTTTTTGACAACGGACATGTAGAACACTGGCTCAACGGGACTAAAATCCTTGAGTTTGAAGCATGGACGGACGACTGGTTCGAACGCAAAAACAGCGGGAAATGGGCACATGCACCGGAATACGGGCTGGCTGCAAAAGGCGTTATCTGTTTGCAGGATCACGGCTATCCGGCATCGTTCCGCAATATAAAGATTAAAGAACTCCCACGTAAGACAAAGGAAGTCAACCTGTTTAACGGTGTCGACCTGACAGGCTGGGAAACATACGGGACGGAAAAATGGTATGTCGAAAACGGCCTCCTCATCTGCGAAAGCGGCCCCGACAAACAATACGGCTACCTTGCGACACGCAATTATTATGATGACTTCGACCTTACGCTTGAATTTAAACAGGAAGCGGACGGCAATTCCGGCGTATTCATACGTTCCTTCGTCGAGAAAGACGTCAAAATAAACGGCTGGCAAGTCGAAGTCGCCCCGAAAAACCACGACACAGGAGGCATATACGAATCGTACGGACGCGGGTGGCTCGTTCAGATCCCCGACGAAAAAGAGAATATCCTCAAAGAAGGCGAATGGAACACGATGCGCATAAAAGTGCAGGGCGACAATGTCACAACATGGCTGAACGGCGAAGAAATGATATCTATCAACGATGAAAAAATAGGCGCCGGAAAAGGTCGTATCGCCCTCCAGATACATGACGGAGGCGGCATCAGAGTTCTCTGGAGGAATCTGAAACTGAAAACGTTATAATATATAGATTAACCTGAAAATAAATAAAGGATTATTTTGTATTACTGTACGCATGCATTACCTTTGCAGGCTGGAAATATAAAATTTTAGACAATGCTCACAATTAAGACGATTACCGAAAATCGGGAGGAGACGATTCGTCGTCTGGCAATAAAACGCTTCAATGCAACAGATTATATCGACAAAATAACAGAATCGGACATTGTCAGGCGGAATACGCAATCGGCATTAGACGCCAACCTGGCGGAGATAAATAATATCTCTAAAAAGATCGGCGCTTTGATGAAAGAGGGTAAAAAAGAGGAGGCCGAAACGGCAAAGGCGCAGGTATCCCGGCTGAAAGAGAATGTCAAAAAACTGGAAGCGACGAAAGCTGATGCTGAAAAGACGATTCATGAGACATTGGTTTTAATCCCTAACCTGCCGCATGAATCCGTACCGGAAGGTAAAGGCGCAGAAGATAATGTATGTGAAAAAATGGGAGGAACGATTCCGTCGTTACCGGAAGATGCGCTTCCTCACTGGGAACTCGCAAAGAAATATAATCTTATTGATTTTGAACTTGGAGTGAAAATTACGGGAGCAGGTTTCCCCGTATATATCGGACAGGGTGCACGCCTGCAACGGGCGCTGATAGATTTCTTCCTCGACTGCGCATGTGAAGCGGGGTATACGGAGATACAGCCCCCGTACGTGATAAACGCCGAATCCGGCTACGGCACGGGAAACCTGCCCGACAAAGAAGGACAGATGTATTATAGCGGGGCGGATGATTTGTACCTGATACCGACGGCGGAAGTCCCGGTGACGAACATTTACCGCGACGTCATACTCGACAAAGCGTCGTTGCCTGTCAAAAACACCGCTTATTCGGCATGTTTCCGCCGTGAAGCCGGTTCGTACGGAAAAGATGTACGCGGGTTGAACCGCCTGCATCAATTCGACAAAGTCGAAATCGTACGCATCGATACGCCGGAACATTCCTGCCGGTCACTACAGGAAATGGTTGATTACGTGGAATCGCTCGTTGAAAAACTTGAACTGCCGTGGCGGATACTTCGTCTTTGCGGTGGCGATATGAGTTTTACGTCATCACTCACATTTGATTTCGAGGTGTTCTCGGCTGCACAAAAACGTTGGCTGGAGGTGAGTTCCGTATCAAATTTCGAAAGTTATCAGGCAAACAGGCTTAAATGCCGTTACCGCGACGACAATAAAAGGATACAATTATGTCATACGCTCAACGGCAGCGCCCTTGCTCTGCCGCGCATAGTGGCCGCTATCCTCGAAAATAATCAGACGCCGGAAGGCATACACATTCCAAAAGCGCTCGTTCCTTACACCCGTTTTGAAGTGATAAAGTAAAAAAGCATGAGATTTCTCGGAATAATCCCTTCCCGTTACGCTTCCACGCGTTTCCCCGGCAAGCCGCTGGTTGATATGGACGGGAAACCGATGATACAGAGGGTCTACGAACGGGTATTATCGACTACCGACAGACTGTATGTAGCCACTGACGACGAACGGATTGCGGAAGCTGTAAGAAATTTTGGCGGCGACGTCCTCCTCACTTCCGGACGGCATAACAGCGGAACCGACCGCTGCTATGAAGCTTATTGTAAAGCAGGGGAAGATTTCGACGTTGTCATCAACATTCAGGGTGATGAGCCTTTCGTCCGCCCGGAACAAATAGAACTCCTCAAAAGTTGCTTTTCCGAATCCGGCACGCAAATAGCGACTCTCGTAAAACCGTTTGATAAAGAAGGAGATTCCGAGCAAACCGTCTTTAATCCGAATACGCCGAAAGTGGTTCTCAACAATTTCAATGAAGCGCTGTATTTCAGCCGTTCCATCGTCCCTTACATCCGAGGAAAGGAATATACGGAATGGCTTAAATCGCATACGTTTTACAAACACATCGGGTTGTATGCGTATCGTGTCGATATCTTAAAAGAAATTACCGCATTACCGCAGTCTTCGCTCGAAATAGCCGAGAACCTCGAACAGTTACGCTGGCTTCAATACGGGTATAAAATAAAAGCCGGGATAACAAACCTGGAAACGATCGGGATCGACACGCCGGAGGATATGGAAAAGGCGCTGACATTCCTCCGTTCGGAGACACATTAGCAGTCTGCATAAAAAATATAGCAACGGCAGAAATGCGGTCGCCATATTTTTTATGTGACATTACAGTTTATCTTTTGCTCGAATGTTGACGTTTCTCACGTTCTTTCTGTTGTTTGCGCAACTGCTCCTGCTGCACACGTTGCGCTTCTTCCAGACGCTTCATAAAACCGGATTTTTTCTTAGGTTTCTTTTTGTTCTCCTCCAATTTTGCCAGCAACTTTTCTTCGTTGACGGCAAAACGGAACAACATCGTCTGCCCTATCGTTATTAACGTAGAAACGAGGAAATAATAACTCAACCCCGATGAATTTTGGTTAAACATAAAGAAAAACATCAACGGCATGATATACATCATCATATTCATACCGGGCATTTGTTGCTGTCCGGTATTGCTCATACTCATATTTACCTTTGTATACACAAGGTTTACAATCGTCATAAGCAGGCAAAACAGGCTGATATGATTTCCGATGAACGAGCTGACGAACGGGATTTGGGCATCCCACGATATGACGGCGTCGTAGGTCGAAAGATCTTCCGCCCACAAAAATCCCTGCTGACGAAGTTCAATAGCCGTCGGGAACAGCCAGTACAGTGCAATAAGAATCGGCATCTGAAGCAACATCGGCAAACAGCCGCTCATCGGGCTGGCGCCGGCGCTACTGTATAACGCCATCGTCGCCTGCTGCAATTCCATCGCCTGCTCTTTCTTTGGGAACTTGAGTTTTAGAGCTTCTACCTGCGGACGCAAAACACGCATACGCGCCTGCGACATGTATGACTTATAAGTCAACGGGAATAATACAAATTTTGCAGCTAAGGTCAAAATAAAAATGATAAGCCCGTAGTTGGACATGAATCTGCCGAGATAATCGAATATCGGCAGGATAAAATATTTGTTGATCGGGCGTACCCATTGATAGCCCATAGGGACGAGGTTGTCAAGGTTTAACTGTTGTTCGGCAGCAATGCCCCTGTCGTATGAACGCAGCAACCGGTATTTGTTAGGCCCGAAGAAATACCGGAATACGATGGATTCATCCGCCGCAGCATTGAATGTGACGGCTGTTGTGGCATTAAATTCCTTAAGATATTTCGTGTCCGCGACCTCCTGTTTGACCGAAAGAGTAGTGGCCTCGAAAGCCTCGTCGACAATCAATACAGAAGTGAAATATTTATTTTTATAACCGATCCATTTCAGGCGGTTCGACAACTGTTTTTCCTCATCTTTCGATTCTCCGAAATGTTCCACCTCATCGGTAAGGAATTTATAATACAACCCTGTATACTGGTTCTCAAGTTTACGTCCTTTTTCCAATGTCCTCATTTTCTGCCGCCACTGAATATCCAGCGCGTTTGTCGAAGTCGCCAACAGGCCGTCCAGCCCACTCGTCCGAATTGTAAAATTCAGCATGTAGTCATCCGGGTTCAGGGTATATACAAAATCCACAATACCATCTTCGCCTGCTGTAAGGCGCATGACGACGGAATTTTCAGAAGCGCCTTTTACCGGAGTAAAATACAAATCCGAAGTGTTTACCACACGGTTTGCTGCTGTGACAAACGTAATGCTAAAACGAGAATCGCCGTCGTCAAACAATACTAACGGTTCTTTTTCGTAAGTGACATAATCTTTCACCCGCGCATAACATACCTGTCCGCCTTTACTGCTTATTTTAACTTCTACATTATTATTTTCCAGCGTTATCACTTCGTCCGTACCGGCAACCGCCTGCGCAAACGCTCCGTAGTTATTCTGCAGTTGTATCCGGCGTAAAGAGTCGGAAAACGCCTGACGTAAAGAATCGGGAATGCCTTCCGGCGAGGCTTCAATGAATGATGCTTCTTTAGCCGTTTGCCCCATAGCATCGACGGCTTGTTGCTGTTGCGTTTCACGCATCGCCGAAGCGATCGAATCCTGATAACGCTGCCGGGCTTCCAACTGTTCCTGCGAAGGCCGGTTGAGCCAACTGAAAGCTACTAAAACCAAGCCTATTAAAACAAAACCTATTACTGTATTTTTGTCCATTTAACGGTTATTATAATTGTTTATCGTTAATATTATCGAGAGAACTTAGCCGTCATTTCACTTTATAGCAGCCTTCACAAAGCTGACAAACAACGGATTCGGTTTAATAACCGTAGAATTATACTCCGGATGATACTGAACGCCGATGTACCATCTAAGGCCGGTTACTTCTACGACTTCGACAAGGTTTGTTTCGGGATTCTCCCCGACGCATGTCATCCCCGCATCTTCAAACTGTTCTTTAAATTCGTTGTTAAACTCATAACGGTGGCGGTGGCGCTCCTGTATATGTTGTTTTCCATAAGCTTCATAAACTTTCACTCCTTTCCGCAGTTCACAGTCGTATTCGCCAAGTCGCATTGTACCTCCCAGATTCGTAATATTCTTCTGTTCTTCCATAATATCTATCACTTTATAGGGTGCGTTCGGTTCCATCTCCGTCGAATTGGCGCCCTCAAACCCCAGCACATTACGGGCGTACTCTACCACCATACATTGCATGCCAAGACAAATGCCGAAGCAAGGCTTATCGTGTTCGCGGGCATATTTCAACGCCACAAACTTCCCTTCAATACCGCGCTGTCCGAAACCGGGAGCAATCACGATCCCGTCCATATCCTTCAATTGCTTTTCCACATTACCCTCATTGACTTTCTCCGAATGTACAAGATGCAAATCCAGTATGCGGTCATTATAAATCGAAGCGATAAGCAGCGATTCTTCAATCGATTTATAAGCATCCTGCAGCTCGACATATTTGCCGACAAGTGCGATCTTAACCTCTTTTACCGCCGTATTTTTAAGGTGCAGAAATTCTTTCCACTGCTTCATTTCGGGCGTAGGACCTACCGGCAATCCTACTTTCTCCAGCAATATCTCATCCATCCTCTGGCGCTGCAGCATAAGCGGCACCTCGTATATGGTCGGGACATCGATCGACTGTATAACCGCTTCTTTCGAAACATTACAAAACAGCGCCACTTTATGAAGGATAGATGCACCCAGTTCGCGCTCGGTACGAAGCACCAGAATGTCGGGTTGCACCCCAAGTTCCTGCAGTTGTTTCACCGAATGTTGCGTAGGCTTTGTCTTATATTCCCCGGCGGCAGCGATGAAGGGAACATATGTAAGATGAACGCATATACAGTCTTTCCCCAGTTCCCATTTCAACTGGCGCACGCTTTCGATGAAAGGCAAAGATTCGATATCGCCGACCGTTCCGCCGATTTCCGTAATAACGAAATCATACTTATCCTTTGTTCCCAGCAACTTAACATTGCGTTTTATCTCGTCCGTAATATGCGGTATAACCTGCACCGTCTTCCCCAGAAAGTCGCCCCGCCGCTCTTTCTCTATCACATTCTGATAAATACGGCCTGTCGTAATATTATTTGCACGCGTTGTAGGAACATTCAGGAAACGTTCGTAGTGTCCCAAATCCAGATCGGCTTCGCGCCCGTCTATCGTGACGAAACATTCTCCATGTTCATACGGATTAAGCGTTCCGGGATCGACGTTTATATACGGGTCGAATTTTTGTATCGTCACCTTATAATTCCTCGCCTGAAGCAACTTCCCCAGTGAAGCCGAAACAATCCCTTTACCCAGAGAAGATACAACGCCTCCCGTCACGAAAATATACTTTGTTTTTGCCACTGCCATATAATTTTTTTTGAAGCTACAAAGATAATACAAGCCGGATGAAATACAAAATAAGCCGGCTTATTTTGTATTTACACTTCTTCTTAAATCCGCAACCCGGAAGTCGTCCGGTGCATGCCGGAGCATGGATAAGGCAAGGCCGGCAGCACAAACTTCGACTTTCATCCGTAAAAAAAACTTTTTTCATTCGTGCGCACTTGGAAATCCGGAAATTTCATGTAGTTTTGCATTCATAAAATAAACTGTTTGATGAAAATGACATTGAATTTTATAAAAAAGCGCAAAATAAGTCTTATCCTGTCTTTTGTATTCTTGCTGATTATTGCAGGAGCAAAGGCACAGAGCAGCCGGACGTCGGGACTGTCCGAAGAGGTGATGGCATGGACTAAATCCACTATGGAACCATGGCCGCCGAACCGATACAAATCCCTCAAAGAAGCAATGATTGACAATAATTTTTATATTCCTCTGGTTTTCCGCGGAGGAATGTTCCCTAAGCTAGAATACAAATTCAACCGCGATTCGCTGGTTTTACCGAATTATAAGATTCCACCCGCAGTAACATATAAAAATAAACGCGTGGAAAACTTATTTAAATACTATATTTTCAAGAAAATTCTGGACGATATGGTATATAAGAAAGTCTTGCTCGGCGATCCCCTGAATTTTAAATATTCGATAAGCCGGTTACCGGATAAAACTATAAAGCCAAAAAGCATTGACAAATCGAACGAACAGGTAAAATTAGAAGTGAAAACCACAACCGTCACTCCCGAAACGGTCGATCCGGTCATAAAATTCATACCTGACAGGAAATATTGGAGTTCAACATTTTCGGCAGATATCAAGTTCTCGCAAAACAAAAGCTCCGAAAACTGGTATAAGGGAAAAATCGATAACATGAACATTTATACCAATACCGTCACTTCTTACAATTATAAAAAAGACAAGTTATCACTCACTAACACACTGTCCACAACATTCACGATTAACAATGCGCCGAACGACACACTGCGCAGCTATACCATCGGAAGCGACGAGCTGCGTTTTCGAAGCAATTTCGGATTACAAGCCGTAGGAAACTGGAATTACTCATCTTCTGCAGAATTTGTAACGTCAATGGGCAACAAATACATTGCAAATACAAATACAAAAAATTCCGCCTTTCTTGCGCCTTACACAATCAACATCGGAGTCGGTATGACGTTTAACGCCAGACCAAAGTTTAAGAAACCGAACCGCTCGCTCGATTTAGCGCTATCGCTGGAGCCTCTCTCTTTTAAATATATGTCAAGCACAGATAAAAAGATTAATCTCGGCGCCTATTTCGCAAAGAACGAGGACGGAACTTTCAAACACGTACTCAAGACTTTCGGATCGACCGTCACAATGACCAAAAACACAAGACTCAACAAAAATGTCACCTGGTATTCTCGCTTGTATTACTTCACCAATTACGAACGCATAATCAGCGAATTTGAAAACAAAATCGACATTGCCTTAAGCAAATACTTTTCTACAACGCTGCATTTGTATCTGCGTTACGACGATGGTGTGGCAAAAAAGAACGATTCAGACAGCTACCTGCAAGTCAACGAATTGTTTTCGTTCGGATTCAGCTACAAATGGTAGTCCTGAAAAGAGAAAGTAACCTTTAACAAAAAATATTGCATGTATATATTGTCTATCTATTTTTAATTATTACTTTTGCGCCCGATTTGCAAAGTAGAGTTTGCAATTTGAAGATTATGGGAAATAATATCAGACATCAAGGTATCGTAGAAAAAGTTGAAAAACACAAAGTGTTCGTCAGAATTGAACAACTAACGGCATGTAGCGCCTGCCATGCGCGAACCGTATGTCTTGCTTCGGACAAAAACGATAAGATCATTGAGGTTGACGACGATTCGGGAACATATGCCGCAAACGAACACGTTATTGTTTCTGTGCGGGCGTCCGCCGGTTCATTTGCCGTCCTCACAGCTTTTTCCATACCACTCGTCTTTGTCGTCATCGCCGTAATAACAGGAACAAACAGAAGCGGAAATGAAGGCGCAGGCGGACTTGCAGGGCTATCCGTCTTGATTTTTTATTACCTCATATTATATATTTTCCGTGATAAAATGAAGAGAAAATTTGTATTCTCGCTGTCAAAAACACAAGATACATGATCTTAAGAAGACAATTGTAACTAATTAATAATTAATGTATATAGCAATCATTCTTTTAGGTATTACAGGGGCTATAGCAGCTTTAATCCTGTTTGTATTATCCAAGAAATTCGAAGTTAAAGAAGACCCCCGTATTGCCCGGACGCTCGAAATTTTACCGGGCGCTAACTGCGGCGGGTGCGGATATCCGGGATGTGGAGGCTTCGCAGTTGCATGCGTTAAAGCAGAATCCCTCGAAGGATTATCGTGTCCTGTCGGAGGATCGGAAGTAATGAGGGAAATTGCATCCATCACAGGTAAAGACACGGGCGACACGGTTTCGAAAATTGCGGTCGTACGCTGTAATGGGACATGCGAAGTCCGTCCGCGCACAAATAAATATGACGGCGCCCGCAATTGCGCTATCGCATCGGCGCTCTACTGCGGCGAAACCGCCTGCACGTTCGGATGTCTCGGATTTGGCGACTGTGTCAATGCCTGTACATTCGACGCCATACATATTAATCCGAAAACAGGAATTGCCGGTGTGACGGAAGACAAATGCGTTGCATGCGGGGCATGTGTGAAAGCATGTCCCGTAAAAATCATTGAGATGCGCAAAAAAGGCCCGAAATCACGCCGAATCTTTGTCTCATGTATGAATAAAGATAAAGGCGGAATAGCTCGCAAAGCCTGTGCCAATGCTTGTATAGGTTGCGGCAAATGTTCCAAAGAATGTGTTTTCGATGCAATTACGATGTCGGATAACCTTGCTTATATCGACGATACTAAATGCCGCCTGTGCCGCAAATGTACAGCTACATGCCCCACCGGCGCCATACACGAACTCAACTTCCCGCCGCGCAAAACCGTTCCTCCCGGGGAAACCGTTACCGACAGAAAGACGACAAGTAAAACGCCGACAGAAAATTCATCAACAGCAACGCAGACGGAAATGCTTCCTACGGTAAACATTTCTTCTTATAAAGAAACGAAGAACCTAAAACCAATTAACCACTAACCCATTATAAAAATGCGTACCTTTCGAATCGGAGGCATACATCCACCGGCAAACAAACTATCGGCAGGCCGGCCGATAAAAACGATAGCGCCGCCTGCAACGGCAGTAATACCGTTAAGTCAACATATCGGCGCACCGGCAAGGGCAGTCATTGCCAAAGGAGATAACGTCAAAGTCGGCACACTGATCGGAAAAGCCGACGGGTTCGTCTCGGCAAATGTCCATTCGTCCGTATCCGGGACCGTTGCCAAGGTCGACAACATGATCGACGGTTCCGGCGTATCACGCCCTGCCATATATATTAATGTAGAAGGCGACGAGTGGGAACCGGATATAGACCGTAGCGAGACACTTATCAAAGAGTGCCGCCTTACGTCCGCAGAAATCATAAAAAAGATAGACGCCGCCGGCATCGTCGGCATGGGAGGAGCTACATTCCCTACCAAAATAAAACTTTCACCCCCGCCCGGCAACAAAGCCGAAATACTTATCATAAATGCGACGGAATGTGAACCTTACCTGACAGCCGACCATTCGTTGATGCTCGAAAAAAGCGAACAAATCATGGTTGGTGCAACCATCCTTATGAAATCTATCAGCGTCAGCCGCGCCGTCATCGGAATCGAATGTAACAAACCGGATGCGATTGACCGGATGAGCCGGCTTGCCGCAGAATATCATGGGATTGAAGTCATGCCGCTAAAAATGCGATATCCGCAGGGAGGCGAAAAACAGCTTATTGACGCCGTCATACGCCGCCAGGTGAAAAGCGGTGCGCTTCCTGTCTCCGTCGGAGCGGTCGTACAGAACGCAGGAACGGTTTTCGCCGTATACGAAGCTGTTCAAAAGAACAAACCACTCATCGAACGAGTGATAACGGTAACCGGTAAAAGCATTGCCGAACCATCCAATTTCCTTGTCCGCACAGGAACTCCCGTAAGCATGCTTATCAATGCTGCCGGAGGAATGCCGGATAATACCGGCAAGATTATCGCCGGCGGACCGATGATGGGCAAGGCGATGATAAATAATGCTAATGTGCCCGTCATGAAAGGAAGCTCCGGCATCCTTATCCTTGCAAAAGATGAATCCGTGCGACGCCCGGCACACGACTGCATACGATGCGCCAAATGTGTAGGCGTCTGCCCGATGGGGCTCGAACCGAATCTGCTTATGAACCTCACGGAATATAAAATATGGGACGAAGCGGAAAAAAATTATATCGTCGACTGCATCGAATGTGGCTCATGCAGCTATACATGCCCTGCATACCGTCCGTTACTCGACTATATACGTCTGGGCAAAAGCACCGTAATGGGAATCATCAGAGCCAGGAAAAAATAATGTCACCTATGGAAAAAATAATTATATCCCCTTCGCCTCATATACACAGCGGCGATTCAATAAGCAAAAATATGTATGGGGTGCTGACGGCGCTTATTCCGGCATTCTCAGTCTCACTCTATTGCTTCGGACTCGGCGCGCTGGTCGTGACCCTCGTATCGGTTGCGTCGTGCGTTCTCTGCGAATACCTCATCCGGAAATTCCTTTTCGGGGAAAAGCCGGCGATATACGACGGCTCCGCCATCCTCACCGGCGTGTTGCTTGCGTTTAACCTGCCATCGAACCTGCCTGTTTGGATCATCATTATCGGTGCGTTTGTCGCTATCGGCATTGGAAAAATGTCGTTCGGCGGCCTCGGCAATAACATTTTTAATCCGGCGCTTATCGGCCGTGTGTTCCTGCTCATCTCATTTCCCGCACAAATGACGACATGGCCTGTGGCGGGCATTTTTCCGACGACTTACCTCGATGCACAGACAAGCGCGACAACGCTATCCCTGCTCCATTACGGCAACGATTATGCCTCGATAGGGAAATCCGCTATCGGACTTACAGGCGGCAGCCTCGGAGAGATAAGCGAAATAGCCCTGCTCTTAGGTCTTGCATATCTGCTCTTCCGTAAAATAATCACATGGCACATACCGGTCTCCATACTCGGAACGGTAGCCATTTTCACCGGCCTCCTTTTTGCAGGGAATATGCTTTATGAATATCATGCAACAGGAAACGCCGACTTACAAACATTGACGGATGCGGCAAAAATCTACAATCCGCTGATACACCTCACCTCCGGAGGACTGATGCTTGGCGCCGTATTCATGGCAACAGACTACGTCACATCGCCCATGAGCGCAAAAGGCATGATTGTATTTGGCGTCGGCATCGGCATTATAACGGTCGTCATACGCGCATACGGAGCCTACCCCGAAGGGATGTCGTTCGCAATCCTGATCATGAACGCCATGACGCCACTTATCAACAACTATATCAAACCTAAACATTTCGGAGGAAAATAAGCATGGAAAAACTGAAATCGACATTACCCAACATCATGCTGTCGCTGACGGCTATATGTCTCATTGCAGGAATTGCATTATCGGCAGCCAACAAATATACGGAAAATGCAATTGCAGCATCAAAAGCGACCGAACTTCAAAACGCAATAAAAAACGTAACGCCCGAATTTGACAACAACCCTACTGATGAACAATATAAAGCAGCTGTGGCAGAAGGCGATTCATTGATCGTATATCCGGCCAAAAAAGACGGTAAGCCCGTAGGTTGCGCCATAGAGAGCTATACTAAAAACGGATTTAGCGGGATGATACGTGTCATGGTAGGATTCGACGCCGAAGGCAAGTTATTCAACTATTCCGTTCTGGAACATAATGAAACGCCCGGACTCGGTTCAAAGATGGAAGAATGGTTTCGGCAGGACAAAAAACGGCAGAATATCATCGGATATAATATGTCGGGAAAGCCGCTCCGGGTAACAAAAGACGGAGGCGATACCGACGCGATTACCGCTGCTACCATATCCTCGCGCGCATTCCTTGACGCCGTAAACCTTGCCTATGCGGCATACTCCGGCAATACCGACGCAGTAAGCGGTGCTACCGATCGAAATACGGATACGACGAGCGGTGCTACCGCCGGACAGGATACGACGGACGGTGCTACCGCCGGCACGGATGCCGGAAACAGCAACACCGCCCCACCTCAAAAAAAACATTAACCATTAAAACGGCAAACCAATCATAATGAGTTATCTGAAGACAATAAAAAACGGACTTATTGACGAAAATCCCACATTTGTCCTGCTGTTAGGCATGTGTCCTACACTTGCTACAACATCCTCCGCTATCAACGGAATGAGTATGGGACTGGCGACAGCGTTTGTTCTCGTCTGTTCCAATATCGTGATATCGGCAATCAAGAAATTGATCCCCGACCAGGTACGTATACCGGCATATATCGTAGTCATTGCTTCATTTGTGACAATACTGCAGATGTGTATGCAGGCGTTCCTGCCCGACCTGTACAAAAGCCTCGGATTGTTCATCCCGCTTATCGTCGTAAACTGTATCGTCCTCGGACGTGCGGAATCTTTCGCATCCAAAAACGGGATCATCGCTTCCGGAGCCGACGGGATCGGTATGGGCTTAGGCTTTACTTTCGCGTTGACACTGCTCGGACTGTGCCGCGAACTTATCGGGACGGGGAAAATATTCGGATCGACGATCTTCCCCGACAACTACGGCGCGCTGATATTTGTCCTCGCACCGGGAGCTTTCATTGCATTAGGATACCTTATTGCAGCGGTAAACAAACTGAAGAAAAAGAACAGTTGACTAAATAAACAAATAAAACAATGGAATACATTATCATCTTCATCGCCGCGGTTTTTGTAAACAATATTGTATTGTCGCAATTCCTCGGCATCTGCCCGTTCCTCGGCGTATCGAAAAAAATCGACACGGCGATGGGAATGGGCATGGCCGTCATGTTCGTACTTACGATATCGACCATCGTCACCTTCCTCATTCAGAAATATGTGCTTGATGCGTTCGGACTCGAATATCTCCAGACAATCGTATTCATCCTCATCATCGCAGCATTAGTGCAAATGGTCGAAATTGTGCTCAAGAAAATATCCCCAGCGCTGTATCAGGCGTTGGGCGTATTCCTGCCCCTTATAACAACCAACTGCGCCATTCTCGGGGTAGCCATACTCGTGATACAGAAAGAATACAACCTCATACAATCCATTGTTTATGCCATATCAACCGCCACAGGTTTCGCATTGGCACTAATCATTTTTGCCGGGATACGCGAACAGCTGTCACGGACAAAAATCCCCGCAGCCATGCAGGGAATACCTATCGCCCTTATAACGGCAGGACTTCTGGCAATGGCGTTCATGGGATTCTCAGGGGTTGTTTAAAAAAAAGATTATCATTATAACCATTTATCATTATTTATAGCTATGAAGAAGAAGATTTTAGTGACGGGCGGTACCGGATACATCGGTTCGCATACTGCCGTAGAACTGCAAAAGGCCGGATATGAAGCAGTCATCATAGACAACCTGTCGAACTCAAAGGCGAATGTAATCGACGGAATCGAAAAAATAACCGGCATACGTCCCGACTTCTCCGTTACGGACTGTAACGACAAAGAAGGCGTCGAAAAAGTTATGACCGACCATCCCGGTATAGTCGGGATTATCCATTTTGCAGCAAGCAAAGCCGTTGGCGAATCGGTGCAAAAACCGCTGCTATACTATCGCAACAACCTTGTTTCGCTTATTAACCTGCTCGACCTGATGCCGCAACACGGTATCCGGGGTATTGTCTTTTCTTCGTCGTGCACGGTTTACGGCCAGCCCGACATACTGCCTGTTACGGAAGACGCTCCGATCAAACCGGCACTGTCGCCATACGGCAATACCAAACAGATAAATGAAGAAATCATACGCGACACGATCTATGCCGGCGCTCCTTTCAAAAGTATCATTCTGCGATATTTTAATCCGATCGGCGCACATCCGTCGGCCGAGATCGGCGAACTCCCTGTCGGGACGCCTCAGAATCTTGTTCCGTTCCTCACACAGACAGCAGCAGGCCTCCGCCCGGAACTGAGTGTCTTCGGTGACGATTACGACACCCACGACGGCTCATGCATACGCGACTATATCAACGTGGTAGACCTTGCAAAGGCTCACGTAACAGCTATCAATCGCATGCTGGACGACCGGTCGGAGGAAAATCTTGAAATATTCAATCTCGGCACCGGAAGAGGCGTCTCCGTACTCGAACTGATAAACGCCTTCGAGCAAGCTGCCGGCGTAAAAGTCCCCCACAAGACAGTAGGCCGCCGCGAAGGCGATATCGAAAAGGTTTGGGCCGAGCCGAAACGCGCAAACGACGTACTCGGCTGGAAAGCCCAAGAATCACTCGAGGACACCCTCCGTTCCGCCTGGAAATGGCAGCAAAAATTAGGGCGACAATAAGCCCTTTATTATCTCCGTGACCTCCGTTCCGTCTGGAAATAGCAGCAAAAATCAGGTGGCCTTTCGCGTTATTTTTGCTGCAAAATCCCGACCTTTCTCCGGTACGTCTGTTCCGTCAGGCCTCACTTTTGCCTGTATAAACAAAAAACGGCTAAATCTTTTTTTGAGGTGCTATTGATTTTTTTTTGATCCGTTATTCCGAAAAAATCATTATTTTTGTACCGACATAAAAAACCGGTTTCATATGAGCGAAAAAATAAAAACAAAAGAAGAAGAAGGCAGCGGCGGTGATGATGTGCTGATAGCAAACCCCATCTATGATCATGTATTCAAGTACCTGATGAACGACAACCGCGTGGCACGCAAGTTTATATCCGCCATTAT